>NZ_JBHWVJ010000023.1:0-93397 GCF_042736725.1 Streptomyces sp. NPDC060028
CGTCCCGCCCCCTTCGTGTGCCGGTGCGGCGCCGCTGCCGAGGGCTCCCCCGGAAGCGTGCCCGCCGGGCTAGTGGCGGGCCTGGAGGAGGTCCTCCAGCTGTTCTTCGCGGGCCTGGGCGGCCACGAAGAGGAGTTCGTCGCCCGGCTCCAGGGTCTCCTCGCCGTGGGGGGTGAGGACCCGGTTGCCGCGGATGATCGTGACCAGCGAGGTGTCCTCGGGCCAGGCGATCTCGCTGATCTGGGTGCCCGCCACCGAGGAGTCGGGCGGCAGGGTCAGCTCGACGAGGTTGGCGTCACCGTGGCTGAAGCGCAGCAGCCGCACCAGGTCACCGACGCTGACGGCCTCCTCGACCAGGGCCGACATCAGGCGCGGCGTGGAGACCGCGACGTCGACGCCCCAGGACTCGTTGAAGAGCCACTCGTTCTTCGGGTTGTTCACGCGGGCGACCACCCGCGGGACCCCGTACTCGGTCTTGGCGAGCAGCGACACGACCAGGTTGACCTTGTCGTCGCCGGTCGCCGCGATGACGACGTTGCAGCGCTGGAGCGCGGCCTCGTCCAGCGAGGTGATCTCGCACGCGTCGGCCAGCAGCCATTCGGCCTGCGGCACCCGCTCCACCGAGATGGCGGTCGGCGCCTTGTCGATGAGGAGCACCTCGTGGCCGTTCTCCAGCAGCTCACCGGCGATGGAGCGGCCCACCGCGCCGGCTCCGGCGATCGCGACCCTCATGCGTGTGCCTCCTCGGGGCCCTCGGCGAAGGACGCCTCGACCTTGTCGATCTCGTCCGTGCGCATCATCACGTGGACGAGGTCGCCCTCCTGGAGGACCGTCGCCGACGTCGGCAGCATGGCCTCGCCCAGTCGGGTGAGGAAGGCGACGCGGACGCCGGTCTCCTCCTGCAGCTTGCTGACCTTGTGGCCGATCCACGCGGCGGAGGTGTGCACCTCGGCGAGCTGGACACCGCCGCTCGGGTCGCGCCACAGCGGCTCCGCGCCCGAGGGCAGCAGCCGGCGCAGCATCTGGTCGGCGGTCCACCGCACGGTCGCGACGGTGGGGATGCCCAGGCGCTGGTAGACCTCGGCGCGCTTGGGGTCGTAGATGCGGGCGGCGACGTTCTCGACGCCGAACATCTCACGGGCCACGCGAGCGGCGATGATGTTGGAATTGTCACCGCTGCTGACGGCCGCGAAGGCACCCGCGTCCTCGATACCGGCCTCCCGCAGGGTGTCCTGGTCGAAGCCGACGCCGGTGACGCGGCGGCCGCCGAAGGACGCTCCCAGCCGACGGAATGCGGTGGGGTCCTGGTCCACCACGGCGACCGTATGCCCCTGTTGCTCCAGGGTCTGCGCGAGGGCGGAACCCACTCTTCCGCAGCCCATAATGACGATGTGCACGGCCGTCCTTCCGGCTGTCAGCGGCTCGCTGGTTTCCAGCCTCATTGCTGCTCTGGCTTAACAGGGTCTCAGACCATGGCCCAAGCTACACACGGGCGGTCACCAGTGTGACCATTTGCGCTGGAGGGGGCGGCGCATTGCCCTCGATGCGGTGTCACTTTGCCCCGTATACCGGCGGGGGGTTCGTCAGGCTGATTTCGAACGCTTACGATCCTCTGCGTGTCCAAACTGACCGACGTGCCCAAACGGATCCTGATCGGCCGGGCGCTACGCAGCGACCGCCTCGGGGAAACGCTCCTCCCCAAGCGAATCGCCCTTCCCGTCTTCGCATCCGACCCGCTCTCCTCAGTGGCATATGCCCCTGGCGAGGTCCTGCTGGTCCTGTCGATCGCGGGTGTGTCGGCGTACCAGTTCAGCCCATGGATCGCCGTCGCGGTCGTGGTGCTGATGTTCACCGTGGTCGCCTCCTACCGCCAGAACGTCCACGCGTACCCCAGCGGCGGCGGTGACTACGAGGTCGCCAACACCAACCTCGGCCCCAAGGCCGGTCTCACCGTCGCCAGCGCCCTGCTGGTCGACTACGTCCTGACCGTCGCCGTGTCCATCTCCTCCGGGGTGGAGAATCTCGGCTCCGCCGTCGATTTCGTCATCGAGCACAAGGTGCTCTCGGCGATGATCATGATTCTGCTGCTCACGCTGATGAATCTGCGGGGCGTGAAGGAATCCGGAAACCTCTTCGCCATCCCGACGTACATTTTCGTCGGCGCCGTTTTCGTCATGATCGCCTGGGGTGCCTGGCGCGGCCTCGTCATGGGCGAGTCCATGGAGGCCCCGACGGCCGGCCTGGAGATCAAGGCCGAGCATCAGGGGCTGGCCGGCTTCGCGCTGGTCTTCCTGCTCCTGCGGGCCTTCTCCTCCGGCTGTGCGGCCCTGACCGGTGTCGAGGCCATCAGCAACGGCGTACCCGCCTTCCGCAAGCCCAAGAGCAAGAACGCGGCCACCACCCTCGCCCTCATGGGCGGACTGGCCGTCACCATGTTCTGCGGGATCATCGGCCTGGCCATGGCCACCAACGTGCGGATGTCGGAGAAGCCCGCCACCAACCTGCTCAAGGACGGGGTCCCGGTCGGACCCGACTACGTCCAGCACCCGGTCATCTCCCAGGTGGCCGAGGCCGTCTTCGGCAACGGCAGCTTCCTCTTCATCGTGCTGGCCGCGGCCACCGCGCTGGTCCTGTTCCTCGCCGCCAACACCGCGTACAACGGCTTCCCGCTGCTCGGCTCGATCCTCGCCCAGGACCGCTACCTGCCGCGCCAGCTGCACACCCGCGGCGACCGGCTCGCCTTCTCCAACGGCATCGTGCTCCTCGCCGGCGCGGCCATGCTGCTGGTGTGGATCTACGACGCGGACTCGACGAAGCTGATCCAGCTCTACATCGTCGGCGTCTTCGTCTCCTTCACGCTGAGCCAGATCGGCATGGTCCGGCACTGGAACCGCCACCTGGCCTCCGAGCACGACCCGATCGTCCGCCGCCGGATGCACCGCTCGCGGGCGATCAACACCTTCGGCGCCTTCTTCACCGGCATGGTGCTGGTCGTCGTCCTGGCCACCAAGTTCACGCACGGTGCCTGGGTCGCCCTGCTCGGGATGCTGATCTTCTACGGAACGATGAGCGCGATCCGCAAGCACTACGACCGGGTCGCCGACGAGATCGCGGCGGCCGAGGGCCCCAGCGACGACAGCGTGCGCCCCTCCCGGGTCCACTCGATCGTCCTGGTCTCCAAGGTCCACAAGCCCACCCTGCGCGCCCTGGCCTTCGCCAAGCTGACCCGCTCGGACACCCTGGAGGCGCTCAGCATCAGCGTCGACACGGCCGAGACCAAGGCGCTGCGCGAGGAGTGGGAGCGGCGCGGGATCAACGTCCCGCTGAAGATCCTCGACTCCCCGTACCGCGAGATCACCCGGCCGGTCGTGGAGTACGTCAAGGGCCTGCGCAGCGAGAACCCGCGCGACGCCGTCAGCGTGTACATCCCGGAGTACGTCGTCGGGCGCTGGTACGAGCACCTCCTGCACAACCAGAGCGCGCTGCGGCTCAAGGGCCGGCTGCTGTTCACCCCCGGTGTGATGGTCACCTCGGTGCCCTACCAGCTGGAGTCCTCCGAGCTCGCGAAGAAGCGGGCGAAGAAGCGGGCCGAGTGGAGCGCCCCGGGCGCCGTGCGCCGCGGGCCCGTGGACACGCCGCGGCCCAGGGACCCCGCCGCGAAGTAGCGTGGTGAACGGCCGGACGAGATCCACGTAAACTGGTGGGTCGGCCGTCCGGCCGTTCCTTGTTTTCTCGTTTTCTCCCCATCTCTCCCCATCTCTCCCTTTCACAGCCTTGGAGCCTCCCCACCATGACCGAGCAGAACGAGAAGCAGTCACTGGTCGGGGAGGAGTACGAGGTCGAGGTCGGTCCCGTCGCGCACGGCGGGCACTGCATCGCCCGGACCGCCGACGGCCGGGTCCTGTTCGTCCGCCACACCCTGCCCGGTGAGAAGATCGTCGCCAAGGTCACCGAGGGCGACGTCGACTCCCGCTTCCTGCGCGCCGACGCGATCACCGTGCTGGACGCCTCCAAGGACCGCGTCGAGGCTCCGTGCCCGTACGCCGGCCCCGGCAAGTGCGGCGGCTGCGACTGGCAGCACGCCAAGCCGGGCGCCCAGCGCCGGCTCAAGGGCGAGGTCGTCGCCGAGCAGCTCCAGCGGCTCGCCGGGCTCACCCCGGAGGAGGCCGGCTGGGACGGCACGGTCATGCCGGCCGAGGGCGACAAGCTCCCCGCCGGGCAGGTCCCGCAGTGGCGCACCCGCGTGCAGTTCGCCATCGACGAGGACGGCAACGCGGGCCTGCGCAAGCACCGCTCGCACGACATCGAGCTGATCGACCACTGCATGATCGCGGCGCCGGGCGTCAGCGAGCTGGGCATCGAGAAGCAGGACTGGCCCCAGATGGCGTCGGTCGAGGCCATCGCGGCCTCGGGCTCGAACGACCGTCAGGTCGTCCTCACCCCCCGCCCCGGCGGCCGCCTCCCCCTCGTCGAGCTGGACAAGCCGGTCTCCGTCCTGCGCGTCGAGGAGAAGGACGGCGGAGTCCACCGGGTCCACGGCCGCCCCTTCGTACGGGAGCGCGCGGACGGCCGTACGTACCGCGTCGGCATGGGCGGCTTCTGGCAGGTCCACCCGCAGGCCGCCGACACCCTGATCAAGGCCGTCATGCAGGGCCTGATGCCGCGCAAGGGCGAGATGGCCCTCGACCTCTACTGCGGCGTCGGCATCTTCGCGGGCGCCCTGGCGGAGCGCCTCGGCGACACGGGCGCGGTGCTCGGCATCGAGTCCACGAAGCGCGCGGTCGAGGACGCCCGGCACAACCTGGCGGACTTCCCGCGGGTCCGCGTCGAGCAGGGCAAGGTCGAGCAGATCCTCCCGAAGACCGGCATCACCGAGTGCGACCTGGTCGTCCTCGACCCGCCCCGCGCGGGCGCCGGCAAGCAGACGGTCCGCCAGGTGGCCGGCCTCACCCCGCGCCGCATCGCCTACGTGGCCTGCGACCCGGCGGCCCTGGCCCGCGACCTGGGCTACTTCAAGGAGAACGGCTACAAGGTCCGCACCCTGCGCGTCTTCGACCTCTTCCCGATGACGCACCACATGGAGTGCGTGGCGATCCTGGAGCGGGTGGCGAAGGACGCCTGACCTGCGGGTTTCTCGGTGTGCGTTATGTGCATTGTGGGCGTTACGGGCGATATCTTGACGCAAATTCGACGCTCGTGACGCTCGTTTGACGCACGTTCTGACGGGTCGCCAGCTCCCTGATCGCGCAGGTCGCGTCAGGTGTCAGGCCTACATCCGGAGACTTGGCATTGCGAAGTCTTGACTGTTCGCTGCCATGGGTGGCCAACGCCCATGGCAGCGGCAACTGTCTGCGAACACCGCTGGATGCCTCGGAATGGGCGCAGATGGCTACTTTCAGTAGCCGGGGCCGTAGGGGGCTCAAGCCGCGGAGGAACGGCTTCAGATCATCGGCGCGAGGCGCTGGAATGTCCGGCAGGCCCAGCGTCCCGCTGAGTGGGTTCAGACGTCGTACATGGCCGTCGGCCCAAGCGATCCAGGCCTCGGCGCCATCCCTCTCCGGTCCGGCGGGCAGGGTCGCTGCGTGGAGGCGGAGAGCGTTGACGTATTCGGTTAGGCCCGCTGCGTGCCGCCATGCCTTTTCTTGCGCTTCGAGGCACTGAACGCGGAATGCCTCTGCGTAGTCGATCTGTGCTTGGTGCATCGCAGCTTCCCATTGCAGCCGCTTTTGTCGTGCTGCTTCCAGATCGGCCAGCCGCTTGCGTTCCGTAGCTTCACCTCGGAGCCCGACTTCCTGCACGATCTCGGCGAGTTGCTCTTCAAGGGAGCGCGCAGCTGTGTCAACCCACTCGCTGGCCCGATGTGGCTGGCCGCCGCTGAGGGCGATCCGTAGCCGATCGGCAGGGGAGTAGTCGAACCGCGGGGTCGTGACCCACGAGTACTTCTTGGCTTCCGCTAGTTCCTTCTCGGTGGCTGTGTGATCTGTGCGGTCCTGCTCCTGAAGGACCAGGAAGTCGCACGTCTGTCCCTGCGCGGTGATCGTGAAGTGCGGCGCAGCGCTTCGCCGCCGATGCTGGGGTGGTGCACCGCGAGTCGGCCCGACCTTGCTGACGTGCCCCAGCTTCTGCGTCGCCAAAATAAGGGCTTGAACAAGTCGCAGGGCCCGTGCCTGTACGGCCTTGGTCACACCCATGGGATGGGAATGGCTCTGCATAGCCTTCACCACGGCATGCGGCTGCGTGAGCCGAGCAGTCACGGGAACGGGTTCGAGCACAGCCAGGCGCCACACGGGAACATCCTCCAACCGGATCTCGTAGCCGTTCCGACACCAGCGCCCGTACAGCTCCTTCGTCTCCGGAATCCTTCCGGATCTGCGCGCAGCGCTCACGCGGGCGGACCAATTCACGGAGTTTGGGCCAGACCTGCTGCTCTTGACAATCCGGCCGCCCGCTTCTGCGAGTTCCTCCAAAAGCTCTTCCGTGACCGTCCTACGGGGGTGCCTGAGACGCATCGCCTTCTGTGGTGCTGTCAGCGCAACCTGCCTTGCAGCCGGCTCACTCTCAAGAGATGCGGCAGGGACGGAAGGAGTCGACTTCTGCGTTTGCGTCATGGATCTGCGCTGCGGTTGAGCGGGCGGGTACGCCCCGTGCGTCAGATAGTGCCGGCCCGCGTCGGTAATCGCGGCGCTCCACCGCCCCCGCTGCCTGACCACCTTCAGCAGCCCGCGATTCTGCAGAGCCTGACAGCTGGTCTTGTATGTGTTGTCTTCCCACACGCCATCGGGGCACCCGTGCCCGACCCACTGCAGCACCGCCAGCTGACGTTAGTTGAGCTGCTGCTTCACTTGGGCCTCCGCCTGGGTCGATCGGGCAATGTCGCATGTTGCCAGCCTCGGCCCGCGATCTCCCGGAGTTCGGTGAAACAGAGGCATGCAAGATCGCATTGTGGTGTAAATCGGCCAAGTGCTTTCGTCCCTGTCTGCGACTCTGTCCGCTGGGGGACAATGGTCGGCGATGACCGTCACCACCACCGCCCCGGAGCCACGACCGGACGGCTACAGCCCCTTCGCCCACCTCACCGTCCAGAACACGGCTCTCTACCGTCAGGTGATGCGGGGATTCGTCATCGCCAAAGAGCGGTTCGCGGTGCATCTGCGTCCCGAAGACGTGCATGCCGCCCTGCCGGCCGAGGCGCGACCCGCTGAGCTGGACGTCGTGGTCAAGGCGCTGGACAGCCTCGTCGGCTGGGGCAATCTCCGCGCTGACCCCGACACCGCCCGCGTCACCGCCGTCGAGGACTTCTACCGGAAGCGGTTCGTCTACCAGCTCACCCAGGCCGGAGAAGCTGCCGAGGAGGCACTGGGCGTCTATGACGAGGCGCTCGGGCGGCGCGGCTCGCTGCAGGCCGTCGCCCTGCACGACATTGTTACCCAGTTGCGGGCCCTCCTCGTGCTGGCAGCCGAGGAACAGCCGGATCAGGCCAAAACGCACCTGGCACTTGACGCGCTGGCGAGTCGGTTCGCCGCTCTTGCCGACAATGCCCGCGCCTTCATGGGGTCCTTGCAGCGGACCATCGACCTCCATGACGTCGAAGAGGAAGTCTTCCTCGCTTACAAGGACCGGCTCATCCAGTACCTGGAGCGGTTCATCCAGGACCTGATCACCCTTGGCGGGCGCATCGCCCGCTTGATCCTGGAGCTGGAACACGTCGGGAGCATCGAACCTCTACTGCGGGCTGCCGCGGCCCGTGAGGCGGCCGACGCCTCGCCGGAGGAGACCGAGCACGCCGAGTGGGAGGCGTACCAGCGCTGGTCCGGGCGGTGGACCGGCCTCGCCGCCTGGTTCATCAGCCGGGACGGGCGCGAGTCGCAGGCCAGACTGCTGCGCGGCCGAGCGCTCGGGGCGATTCCTCAGCTCCTGGCCGTCGTACGGTCGCTGAACGAGCGCAGGGCCGGGCGCTCCGACCGGTCCGCCGACTTCCGTACGCTCGCCCGCTGGTTCGCCGAGGCGCCGGACGACGACGCCCGGCACCGGCTGTGGCGCACCGCCTTCGGGCTGTACCCCGCGCGACATCTCACCGTCGACGCCGAGACGCTGGCCTCCCGTGCAGCGCTGCCGGTTCCCGCTGCCACTCCGTGGGCCGAGGCCGAGCCGCTGCGGATAAGCCCCCAACTGCGTCGTACCGGTAGCTACGAGCGGCGCGGCAAGCCGCGCAAGGTCGAGGACCGGGAGGAGCCGCGCCGCAGACTCGCCGAGGTGGCCGCCAAGCAGGCGGCCGAGACCGCGGCGGCACGAGCCCGGCTCGTCACCGACGGGATCACCCGGCTCTCCGGACTCGGCGAACTCGACCCGGTTTCCTTCGGGCTCTTCCTCCAGCTGCTCGGCGATGCGCTGGCCACCTGGCGGCCCGGTATGCGGCACACCGTGGCCACCAGCAACGACGGCTCCATGGAGATCCGGCTCAGCGCGCTCGCCGACGGCGGAACCGCGGAGATCCGGACGGCCGGAGGCCTCTTCCGCGGTCCCGACCACCTCATCGAGATCATCGACCTGACGGACGGGGCTGGTGTCCGATGAACAGCACTCCGCTCGCCGAGGTGCTCGACGGCCAGCACGCGGCCGACCTCCGCAAGGCTGCTCGCGCCCTGCTCAAGCAGCCTCTCCTGCTCGCCCGTGGCCGGTACGCCGACGAGTTCCGCCTCGTCCGCCGGCACGCCTCCGAACTGCGCGAATGGTTCGACCGCAATACCGGCTGGGCCCTCCAGACAGATGCCGAGGCCGCCCGCCTGCGGAAAATACCCGGCGTGCTCACCGACCCCACGCACCCCGCGCGCGAGGCGAGCCGCGCGGCCGCCCCCTTCACGCGGCGCCGCTACGTCCTGCTCTGTCTCGCCCTCGCCGCCCTCGAACGGGGCGAGGCCCAGATCGCGCTCGGCCGCCTCGCCAGCCAGGTCGTCCTCGACGCCGCCGACCCGCAGCTCGTCCGGGCGGGCATCCAGTTCACCCTGGACCGCCGGGACGAGCGCCTCGACCTCGCCGCCGTCGTACGGCTCCTCCTCGGGCTCGGCGTGCTCCGGCGCGTGGCCGGCGACGAGGAGGCGTACGTCAGCGGAGCCGGCGATGTCCTGTACGACGTGGAACGGCGGGTGCTGGCCGGCCTGCTCGCCGCGCGCCGCGGCCCCTCCACCGTGCACGCCGAGGATCCCGCGGACCGCCTCGCCGAACTCGTCTCCGACACCGCCTTGGACAGCGACGAGCTGCGCTTCCGCGCCATGCGGCGCTCGCTGACCCGCAGGCTCCTGGATGATCCGGTTCTCTACTACGACGAGCTGACCGATGCCGAGCTCGGCTACCTCACCCGGCAGCGAGGCTTCCTCACCGCCCGCATCACCGAGCTGACCGGCCTGGTCCCCGAGGTACGGGCCGAAGGCATCGCGATGGTCGACCCGGACGACGACCTGACCGACGTCCGGATGCCCGAGCAGGGAACCAACGGTCACGTCACGCTGCTGCTCGCAGAGCACCTGGCCGCGGCGGGCGGTCCCGTTACTACCGACCAGCTGGCGCTCCGAGTCCGGGAACTCGCCGCCGAGCACGGCGGATTCTGGGCCAAGTCCGCACGGGAGCCCGGCATGGAAGGTGAACTCGTGGAACAGGCTGTTGCCCGGCTCGCCGCCCTCGGACTGGTCTCCCGTACGGCCCTCGGCGTGGCGCCGCGTCCGGCCCTCGCCCGGTACGCGGTGGGCGAGACCGTCGTACTCGAACCAGGCACCGCACGTATGCCCGCGCAGCGAAAGGCCAGCAAGCCGTGACCCGCCTCCCCGATCCCCTGCGCTCCCGTTGGCAGCCCCTGCGCATCGGACTCGTCGACCTCTTCCACTACGACGTGGAGGAATTCCACTTCCGGGACGGGCGCCTGCTCCTGCGCGGGAACAACGGCACCGGCAAGTCCAAGGTGCTCGCCCTGACCCTGCCCTTCTTGCTCGACGGAGACCTCAGCTCACGCCGCGTCGAACCCGACGGCGACCCGGGCAAGAGGATGGAGTGGAACCTGCTCCTCGGCGGCGAACATCCGCACTCCGAGCGGCTCGGTTACACCTGGATCGAGTTCGGCAGGCTCGACGAGACCAGCGGCGAGCGGCATTTCCGCACGCTGCTCTGCGGACTCAAGGCAGTCAGCGGGCGGGGCATCGCACGCCATTGGTACGCGCTCACCAGCCAGCGCGTCGACCACGGCCGGGGGGCCGCCGCCGAGACGTCCCTCAGCCTGCTCGACGCCACCGGCACGGCCCTGTCCCGCGACCGGCTCGCCGAGGCCGTCACTGGGCACGGCATGGTGTACGACCAGGCCAAGACCTACCGCAGGGCCGTTGACGAGGCCCTCTTCGGACTCGGCGAGCAGCGGTACGGCGCTCTGGTCGACCTGCTCATCCAGCTGCGCCAGCCTCAGCTGTCCAAGCGCCCGAACGAGGCAGCCCTGTCCCGAGCCCTCACTGAGGCCCTGCCGCCCATGGACCAGGCGGTCATCGCCGACGTGGCCGAAGCCTTCCGCTCCCTGGACGAGGAGAAGGAGGAACTGGCGGCCGCCTCCGCTGCAGAGCGGGCCGCCACAGCCTTCCTGGACCACTACCGGCGCTACGCCCGGATCGCCACCCGTCGGCGCGCCCGCCTCCCGCGCGGCGAGCATTCCCGCTACGAGCACCTTCAGCGCGACCTCGCCGATGGACAGGCCGAGCAGACCCGTGCCCAGGAGGCGCGGGCGACGGCGGAGGTACGGATCGCCGCCCTGGAAGAGACCCAGGCGCGCCTGCGGGCCCAGGACGCGGCCCTGCGCGAGGGCCCCGAGATGCGCAGCGCCCGGGAGCTGGAGCAGGCGGCCAAGGAGGTCGAGCGGACCGACCGCGCCCGCAGCCGCGCCCGGGACGACCGGGACCAGGCGGCAGGTCTGCACAACAAGGCGCTCGGACGGCTCGGCGCGGCCGAAAACCGGCTGCGCGCCGCCGGCCGGCTGGCCCAGGACACCTTCCGCACGGCACGGGAGGCGGCCGCCGCCGCACGGATCGACCTGCCTGGGGACGACGGGCTGCCGGAGTCCGAACTGCGGCGCGCGGCGGAGCAGTCGACGGACCGCGGACATCGTGCGCTCGCCCACGCGGAGGACCTCGCGGAGACGGCTGAGAGGGCGGCCCAGGTCCGGCGGCAGGCATCCGTCCGCCTCGACGAGGCGGATACCGACCTCGACCAGACCACCGCGGCGCAGGGCCGGGCGGAGGAAGCGGCCGCACGGGCGGGGCAAGCCCTGCTGGACGACGTACGAGAACACGCGCGCACCTGGACCGGACTGGCCTGCCCCGACCTGACCGGCCTGCTCGATGAACTCCAGGAGTGGACGCTGCACCTCGACGGGCCCTACCCGGCCCGCGTGCACGCCGCACGAGTCCACAGCGCGGCCTCGGCGCAACTGGCCGACGAGGCAGCCGAAGCGGTGCGCCGGACGACGGAGCTGGTAGCACGCATCGGCCGGGTCCGCGAGGAGATCGCCGCGCTGGAAGCTGGCGGCCGACGGGGCCCCCAGCCCCCGCTCACCCGCACGCCCGGCTTGCGCGAGCGGCTTTCCGGAGCACCGCTGTGGCGGCTGGTGGACTTCCACGACGGACTCCCGGAACACGAACGCGCCGGACTGGAGGCGGCACTGGAAGCCTCCGGGCTGCTGGACGCCTGGGTGCTCCCCGACGGCTCCGTCCTCGACGCGGACGGGCACGACGTACTCCTCTCCCCGACGACCGGGCCGGTGGCCGGGGAGTCGCTCGGCGGGCTGCTGCGCCCGGCCGGGGACGGCGGCGACGCACAAGCCGCGGCGGTGGGCGAGGACACGGTGACACGGCTGCTCGCCGCCATCGGCGCGGGAGGGGATGGTGGAGCCGGCACCTGGGCGGGGGTGGACGGGCGCTTCCGCGTCGGCGCGCTCATCGGCCGCTGGGCCAAGCCGACTGCCGAGTACGTCGGCGAAGGGGCGCGGGAGGTTGCGCGACGGTCCCGTATCGCCGCCCTGCGTACTGAACTCGACCTGCTCCAGCAGGAGTCGGACAAGGCCGTGGCACAGTCTGAGACTGTGGCCGTGCGACGCGCCACCATCGACGCCGAGCTGGCCGGCGTACCCGACGAGAGCCCCCTCACCCGGGCGTACGCCCAGGTGACCGCCACCGCGGAGTCGGTGGGCCGGACTCGCCTGCGACGCGAGGAGCGCGCCGCCGACCTCCTGGAGGCGGCCGGACGGGCCGAACGGGCCGCCGCGGAACTCACCGAGACCGCCGGCGAACTGGGCCTGCCCACCGATCGGGCCGGTCTTGCCGAGGTACGGCAGGCCCACGGCTCCCTCGCCGTCACCTTGGCCGCCCTGTGGCCGGCCCTGCGCGAACGCGGCGAGGCGGCACGCCAGGCGGAGGAGGAACGCGCCGAGGCCGGGCAGGCGGCGGAGCGGACCGCCGAACTCGCGCTGCGGGCCGATGAGGCCGGGCGCGAGGCAGTGACAGCGGACGAGCGCCACACCACGCTGCGCTCCACCGTCGGCGCGGCCGTGGCCGAACTCGAACGACGGCTCACCGAGACCGCCGAAGCCCTGCGCGACTGTGACGCGGACCAGAAGCTCACCCGCACGCGCCATGCCGAGGCGGACCGGGCGGCGAGCAAGGCCGAAGGCCGCATCGAGCAGCTGGAGAAGGACCTCGTGGAAGCGGCCGAGGCACGGGCGGAGGCCATCGCGGGGCTCCAGCGGTTCACGGCTACGGGCTTGATCACGGTTGCCCTCCCGGACCTCCCGGTGCCGGCCGCGGGTGACGGTCCCTGGGCGGCCACCCCGGCGATCGTGCTCGCCCGCGCCATCGAGTCCGGGCTGGCGTCGGCCGATGACTCGGACGGCGCCTGGGAGCGCGTACAACGTAGGCTGAGCGAGGAATTCAAGTCCTTGCAGGACACCCTGTCCCGACACGGGCACACCGCGTCCGCCCGGATGGTGGAGGACGGCATGGTCGTCGACATCGTCTACCAGGGCCGCGAGCGTGCCGTACCCGAACTCGCCAAGGCACTCACCGCCGAGGTCGGCGAACTCACCCGCATCCTGTCGGCCCGTGAACGGGAGATCCTCGAAACCCATCTGATCACCGAGGTCGCGGGCACCCTCCAGGAACTCATCGGGGCCGCCGAACGGCAGGTGCGCGACATGAACACCGAGCTGGAGGACCGGCCCACCTCCACCGGGATGAAGCTGCGGCTGGTCTGGCGGGGCTCCCGCAAGGCACCCTCGGGCCTCGCCCCGGCCCGTGAGCGGCTACGCCAGTCCGCTGACGCCTGGACCCCGGAAGACCGGGCGGCGGTGGGTGAGTTCCTCCAGACGCAGATCGCCCGGCAGCAGACGGACGATACGTCCGGCAGCTGGCTCGAACACCTCACCGCCGCGCTCGACTACCGCGCCTGGCACGAATTCGGGGTCGAGCGGCACCAGCACGGCCGCTGGGTCCCGGCCACGGGCCCGGCCTCGGGTGGCGAGCGGGTCCTCGCGGTATCCGTACCGCTGTTCGCCGCGGCCTCCTCGCACTACGCGAGCGCGGGCAGCCCGTACGCGCCCCGCCTGGTCACCCTCGACGAGGCGTTCGCCGGCGTGGACGACGACTCGCGCGCCAAGTGCCTGGGCCTGCTGCACGCGTTCGACCTGGACGTGGTGATGACGAGCGAACGGGAGTGGGCCTGCTATCCGCAGGTCCCCGGCGTCGCCATCGCCCAGCTTTCGCGGATCGACGAGGTGGCGGCGGTACTCGTCACCCGCTGGGAATGGGACGGCGCACGGCGGCTCCGCCGAGAGGACCCGGTGCGGTCGGAGGCTCCGAATCGGGACCCGCTCGCGGAGACGACCGCCGGACCGGAGCAGCTGTGGACCTGACATCCGCCACCGCGCCGGTTGACGATGCCCGCCTGCGCCGCCTGCTGGGCGACCCCGCCCTCGACTGGCTGGTCGACCGGGTGCGCCGACGCCTGGAGCGTGAACAGCCTCTGACCGGTCCGGTTTCCCTCCGCGCGCCCATGCCGGCGCAGCGGGCATCGGCCGAGCGGTTGCTGGGCCGCTCCCCTGGGAGCGGGCGCTCCCTGACCGTCCGGCTCGACGAGGTGGACACCGTCCTGCGCCGTTCTGGAATCAGCCCGGACGGCCTGGCGGCCGCCGTAGTCGTGCTCACCGGGCCGCTCGTCCTGCTCGGCCCGGTCCGGCAGGCCGAGGAGCGGGCCTGGCAGGAGGCGTACGCCGTGATCGACGCCCTTGCGGACCAGATCCCGGGCCTTGCCGCATGGGCCGACCGGCTTCGCGGCGACGGCCTGGTACGCCGCCTCGCCGGCACACCTGCCGCAGCCCAAGACCTCCTCGGCCAAGTCGCCACTGCCCTCAGCGCCCTCCCCGCAGACCCGCCCGTCTCGCTTCCCGCCTTCGCGGCCCGGCTGCTCGGCGCTGCCCATGCCCTGGACGACGGCACCCCCTTGGCCACCCTTACTCTCTCGGGCATCCGAGCGCTGACGGGCTTCCCCGATGGGTCGGGCGCGGAATGGCGCCGGGAGGCATGGGCATCGGCGGGCCTGCTCCGCGACGAGCTGTCCTCGACGGTCCTCACCCTGAACCTGAGGGGAGCGCCCACCCTCGACTTGATGGCTGACGCGGGCGAGCCGTCCGTCCTCACCCTCCGCCAGCTCATCCGCCACCCCGTTGCGGCTTCTGCCACGGTAGTCCGGATCTGCGAGAACCCGGCGGTGCTAGCGGCGGCAGCCGACGTCCACGGGGCTGATTCCGCCCCGCTGGTGTGCCTCCAGGGGCAGCCGTCCGCAGCAGCACTTACTCTCCTGCGGCACCTGCACGAGCGTGGGGCAAGACTGCTCTACCACGGAGACTTCGACTGGGGCGGGCTCCGCATCGCATCCGCGCTGCTGCGTCGCGTCCCCTGGCATCCCTGGCGCTACACGGCCGCCGACTACCGCGCCGCGGCGCTCGCAAAGCCTGACGGTCCGCCACTCGTAGGGCAGCCGGCCGAGGCTCCCTGGGACCCGGATCTACAGCAGGCCCTCTTGCAACTCGCCTTCCGAGTCGAGGAAGAGACAGTCCTCGACGTGCTGCTGTCCGACCTTGCGTGACGACGATGCGGACCTGCGGCCACGACCGCTCCCTGCTCGGTTGTCAGTGCAGTTTGATAAGCCTGTCGGCAGTGGTGATTGATGTGCAGGGGGATGGGGGTGGAAGTGGCCGAACAACCGGTGTTTCTGCTGGGCGAGGGACTGAACGCTTTGGATCCTGCCCCTTTCGATACCGAGGCCGAGTTCCAGGCGCTGCTCGCACGCCATCCCCGGATCCTGGACTTCGGTTCGCTCGCTGACGGTCGCCCCCTTCGGCTCGTTCTCGTGGCGCGGGAGATGAGAGTCCCTACCAGCAACGAGATCGGCTCCACGTACTGGCTGGACCATCTGTTCGTGGACGCGGACGGTGTGCCGACCCTGGTGGAGGTCAAGCGGGCGGCCGACACCCGCATACGACGGGAAGTCGTGGGCCAGATGCTCGACTATGCCGCCAACGGGGCGCGCTACTGGCCTGCCGCCCTGCTCCAGCAGACCTTCGAGGAAACCTGCGTGGTGGACGGGCGGCCTCTCGAGGACGCCTACCAGGAGCTGCTGGTTGGCCAGTCACCCGAGGAGTTCTGGGCGACGGTCGAGGAGCGGCTCGCGGCTGGACGGATGCGGCTGCTCTTCGTGGCGGACCGGATACCTCTGGAACTGAGGGCGATCGTCGAGTTTCTGAACCGTCAGCTGCGCCAGACGGATGTCTATGCCGTCGAGCTGACCCAGTACCGGGGCGGCGGTGATCACCGAGTGCTCGTCCCGAGGGTCCACGGCGAGGTGGCCACCGCGAACAAGACGCAGTCGAGGTCCGGTCAGGCGGGCCGGAGGTGGACAAGGGCCGGCTTGGGGCCTGCGGTCACCGTGTTGGCCGAACCTGTGCGATTCGTCTCGATCGCTGGGCCATGAGGCGCACGTGCATCCCGCGCCCGAGGAGGACCGAAGGGCTGCGGAGCGCAGGTGGTGCTGCGTGACTCGTACAGCTTGATCCAGCCATGATCGCTGTGGTTCCGGTCGACAGCCGTGGTGGCATTTCTCGGCAAGGCCAGGCCCTACCTAAGATCACTACAACCGAATTGCGGCCCGACGGGCTTCCTGAACAGGACATGCCCCCACCCGCACGAGCTACTCGTGCCCTGGGGGAACCACCTCGTGTCCATGCTCCTGCTGAAACTCTCGGCGCGGGACCTGCTCACTCTGCACTCGCGTCGCCGCATGGTCCCGCACCTTGCCGCCCGGTGGCGGTACTTCCGGGGCGCTGACGCCTCGGTCGGGGAGCGCTCCGCGTGGGCCGAGAGCTTGATCAGTCTTGCGAACGACCTGGTTGCGGCAGATCGCGGCAACGTGGAAATGATTGTCGAGTGTGCCGCTACGGTTGAGGAAACCGACCATCCGTTGCTGGTGGATGTCGTGCTGGTCGGGCGGCATCCGCAGGAGAGCCGGCCATCCGTGCAGCTGGTGGAACTGAAGCGCTGGTCGACCGTGACCAGGATCGAGCGGGCCACCGCGGCTCTGGTGGACGTGCCGGGCATGGGCAACAAGAAGCACCCTGCATTTCAGCTCCGCGAGCACTACCAGGCCTTCACGAGCGACAAGGGCCCCTTCAGGGGGCTGGACATCGAGTGCGGTGGTTTCGCCTACCTGCACAACGCCACGCAGGACTCGGTGCGTCCACTCCTTGACGTGGATGCGCCGACGGGTGCCTATGCGCAGGTGTACACGGGTGATCAGCGTGCTGAACTCCTCGACGGGCTCAGGAGGAGCTTCGATGCCCACGGCGGTGCAACCGAGGCCGAGGCGATGCTGAAGAGCATGGGGCTGCGTAACACCCCGTTGCTCGATGCCATGATCCGGTCCCACGGCACCGACACGGTCTTCACCCTGCGCGGGCGGCAGAAGACCGCCGCGGACCAGATTCTGGAAGCGGCTGCCAAGGTTCTTCCGGATCTCTGGGAACCGGCTCTGGTTCCGGACGAAAGGCGTGTGGTCTTCCTGGTGACCGGTGGGGCCGGCACCGGGAAGAGCGCCATCGGTTTGCAGGTCAAGAAGAAACTCGAAGCGCAGGGCCGCACGGTGAAATATGCCAGCGGAAGCCGGGCTTTCAATGGGGCCTTGAGAGACCACGTCGGATACGGGGACGGGAAGTTCAAGAAGACGTTCACCTACTTCAGTAGTTTCGTCAAAACGCCGGACCCGCTCCTGGACGTACTGATCTGTGACGAGGCCCACCGTCTGCGCGAACGTTCCACGAACACCAGGGACGCGAGGAAGTCGGGTACCCGTCCACAGGTGGACGAACTCCTCGATGCGTCGCGCCTGACGGTCTTCTTCATGGACGAGCGGCAGTCCGTACGTCCCAAGGAGGTGGGCACACCCAATCTGATCAAGGACGCGACCGACCGCTACGGCGCCCGACTCGTCTCCTACGATCTGCGCGAGCAGTTCAGGTGCGGTGGCAGCGATGCCTACATCCGCTGGGTACGCACCCTGCTCGGGGTGACCGACGGTGCGCCGGAACTCTGGAGGCCCGACGGCCTCATGCACGTAGAGGTCGCGGACACCCCCGAAGAGCTTGAGCAGATCATCCGGACCGAGGCCGCTGCAGGAGCTTCCGCGCGCATGGTGGCAGGGTACTGCTGGCCTTGGACCAAGCCCCTCGGCAAGGAGAAGAGGCTGGAAGCCGACGTCCGCATCGGCGAATGGCATCGGCCGTGGAACGCGGACAGCCAGAGCTTCTGTGCGGGTGGAGCACCGCCATCGAAAATCTGGGCTGTGCACGAGGGCGGCTTGGGCCAGGTGGGCTGTGTCTACACAGCGCAGGGCCTGGAGTGGGACTGGTGCGGTGTGATCATGGGCGAGGATATGGTCCGACGCGGAGGCGAGTGGGTCTTCCGCCGGGGGAAGAGGCGTAAGGAGACGTCGAAGATTTGGCGCGTGGCCCAACCTGGCTCGTTCGACCCCGAAGTCAAGGCCTCCACTGTTGGTCCCGATGAATTCACGCTACTCGTACGCCAGGCGTACCACGTGCTCATGACCCGAGGCAGTCGCGCGACGGTGCTGTACTCGACAGACGAAGAGACCCGCGCCTACTTGAAGGAATGGGCGGGCCCGGTAGAGATCCATGGACTTCGTCCCACCATGCAGAATCGACACGAGAAGGATCGTGCACCGCACGAGCCCCGGCCGAAGGGCCGCAAGTCCGGCAAGCGGCGGACCTCGGGTCCTGACCGTCTGTTCTGACGTGGGGTGTCCAACCGCGTGTGGCGGGCTCGCCGGGCCCGCCACACACCTGCGTCAGAAGAGCAGGTTCGCCAGCGCGGTCAGGGCTGTCACCAGAAGGCTGGAGACGGCTCCGGCAGCGATGTCGATCAGGATTTCGCGAATCCGTTCACGACGCGCGAGCTTGTACTCGACGGGGGTCATACGGCCACTCCAGGCTGTGAGATCGGAATGGCAGGGGGAGCCCTACCGGGCAGCCACGCTCACGTCGTGTGTCACCACACGACGGGCACAACCATTCGTCACTCATGGCCTGTTCGGCCTCGTGCATGAACCGCAGCCTCGTACCCTCCGGGAAGGTGCGCAGCCAGATCATGGTATCGGCCGGGTAGTGCCATGACTCAGGAAATAAGGGAGCGGAGCTTCTCGCGCGTCTCGGGGTCCGTCGAGTAGACGACCGTTCCGATCATTCCGCGGGTCAGCAGCACCTTGTACGTGTTGCGGATGAGACGGTCGACGTCTTCGTCCGGCGTCGCCTTGGTGAACGAAGGGTCCTTCGAAGCCGTGCGGTCGACCACCCATCGGTCGGTCCGCCAGACCAGGTCCGGGCCCATGATCACGCCCGACCAGTCGTACTCGAAGCCCTGCGCCGTGTAGACGCACCCGATCTGTCCGAATCCGGCAGGGTCGGTGGCCCAGAGAGGCGCGGGCGGGGCGCCGAGCAAGGCGCGGTCGCCGAAGAGGTTCCATGGCCTGGCCCAGTCGCCGATGACCACGTCGGTGGGCAGGGCGTGCATGCTGGAGGTAATCTTCGTCGTCCACTTCCAGCAGTAGCCTGCGGACATGCGAGCGCCGTAGCCCTGGGACCTCCGGGCGGCCAGGAAGTCCTCCAGCTCCTGCGGGCTGTCGGCAGCCCGGAGCCCCACTTTGCCGTCCGGCTCCCACGCGCTGGGTGCATTCCCTTCGATCCCCAAGAGGTCGACCACCCAACGCAGGTAGGCGTCGCTGCCCCCGCACCGGAACTGGCTGTCGAGCTCCACCACAGTGCAGTCCAAGCCCAGTTCGGCCGCGGCATCCTGGATCTGTTCCACGGTTCCCATCTCGCCCGGACGCACCACCTGGTGCTGGTCCAGCAGGAAGACCGGAACCCGAGCGGCATCCATCAGCTCCGCCACCTGCGGGCGGCCGGTCCGCAGAGTTGCCTTGGTGTAGCGGTTGGCAGAGGTCTTGCGGAGTCGGTGTGCCTCGTCGCATACGAGTACGTCGATGTCGTTCGGCTCTGACTCCATGAAGCTGTTGAAGTAGCGGAAGAGACGTTGGACCTCGGGCTTGCGGGCACCGGCGACTTTGCGCATCGTCTTGGTGAAGGACTGTGAGCCGGTGGCGTGCAGGGCCGGCACACCGCGTCGGTAGAGGTCGCCCAACAGGGAGAGGGCAATCACGCTCTTGCCGGAACCCGGCCCGCCGGCAACGACGACGACCTGCTTGTGGTTGGACCGCCGGGCCTGACGCACTGCCGACATGACTGTTTCGTAAGCCAGCCGCTGTTCGTCCAGCAGTACGAACTGCTCTCGATCGCGCACTTCTTCGGCGGCAACGGCCATCAGTTGCCGTGATGGCCGGATCTTGCCCTGCATCAGGGCGTCGGCCGCTTCGGCACCCGGCTTCGCCGCAAGCCTAGACCGGAGGTAGCCGAGGAAGGCGCCACGCTGGTCACCGGTGAACATCCGGCCGCGATCGTCTTCCGTGACGGCGCGGAGCCCGGCCACCCCGAAGTCGGTTGCGTTGTGCAGGTAGGCAACCCCCGCGACCGAGTCGGGAATCTGCTCCAACGCTCCGTTGAACGAGATGAGGTAGTCGCAGTAGCCGCGCACCTGCTCGATCGGGTTGAGGACCGGGTCCGGGTAGGCGTCGATGCGGCACAGCAGCGGATCACCCTCCTCGGGATAAGCCTCGCTCCACTGCTTCAGCTCGACCACCACGTACGAGGGCTCTCCGGTACTCGGATGAACACCGGCAAGTATCACGTCCGCGCGCTTGCTGGTAAGGGGCAGCGCGTACTCCAGTAGCATCTCGACTTCGCCGAGCCCCGCTTCGACGAGCGCGTTGGTGAGCGCCGGGATGCTCCGTTCCCAAGAGCGCACCTCCGATGGGTGGGGCCGGTGGCGGTGCCTGTGCAGGAAGTTCTCGCTCAGGAGCTCGGCCAGCCGTCCTTCAAGATGGGTGCGGTCGGCCAACGACGCCGCGGACTCACGGAACAGCAAGGAAGTGCCCCCAGGCAGCACGAAGTAGCTCGTGCGGGTGGGGGCATGTCCTTCGGTTCCACGGAAGTGGAGCGGAAGCCCGTCGGGCCGCTGAGATGGTCTCGCCATCCTAGAACAGGACGTGGATCATGCACCTGAGCTGGTCAGCAGTCTCATAGATGGGGAGAGGTAACGCTTCTCCGACGCACACAGCCCTTGCGTCGACGAAACGGGGGATCTGACCTGGGGTTTTGCCCAGTCTCCTACTCTTCAATGCGTTCTCAGGGACGCACCACGTGGAGTGCGTGGCGATTCTGGAGCCGGTCGCCAAGGGCGCCTGACCTGCGGGTTGGGGCAGTGTGCAGCCGGGGGTTTACGCGCTCCAGCCATGCGGCTGAGCGCAGTGACTTCCCTCCGGGCCGGCCGCCGTCCGGGAGGGCGCGCGCTGCTGCCGGTGCGGCTACGGCGGGCGGCCGTTCGTCGTGTCGACTGGGGCACGTCGTTCCGCGGCACCGCCCGCTGTATTCGCCTCCGGTTCGAGCCGGGTTTTCCGGACGTCGTCCTCCTCGCCGAGCGGCGGCGCGCCGCGTCCGGGGCCGGCTCGGTTGCGCCGCGTCGGTAGCGCGCCACCGGTGGCAACCGTGCCGGGTGTCGGGCGGGTGTCTTTGCAAAGCCTGTGCGGGGCACGGCGGTTCTGCGACACTGCAGTTCCGGGTGGGCGGGTGCGCGAGGGGCGGCGCTGTTGAACGTCATGGTGCTGTCGGGAGCCTTGGCGCTGGTGCTCGCGGGCCTTGCGGCCCTGGCCCTGAGGATCATCCCCGAGGCCTCGGTGGCCGTCGTCGAGCGAAACGGGCGCCACACCCGGATGCTGCACGCCGGACCCAACCTGGTGTTCCCGCCCTTCGACCGGATCCGCAACCGGATCGACCTGCGGGAACAGGTCGTCCCGTTCCCGCCGCAGCCGGTCATCACCCAGGACAACCTGGTCGTCAACATCGACTACGTCGTCTACTACCAGGTGACCGACGCCCGCGCCGCGACGTACGAAGTGGCCAGCTACATCCAGGCCATCGAGCAGCTCGCCATCACCACGCTGCGCAACATCATCGGCGGCATGGACCTGGAGCGGACCCTGACCTCCCGCGAGGAGATCAACGCGGCCCTGCGCGGCGTCCTCGACGAGGCCACCGGCAAGTGGGGCATCCGCGTCAACCGCGTCGAGCTCAAGGCCATCGAGCCGCCGACCTCCATCCAGGACTCGATGGAGAAGCAGATGCGCGCCGACCGCGACAAGCGCGCCGCCATCCTCTACGCCGAAAGCGTCCGGCACTCCGAGATCCTGCGCGCCGAAGGCGAGAAGCAGGCCGCCATCCTGCGCGCCGAGGGCGAGATCGAGATCGCGCAGATCCGCAAGGCGGCAGAGGCCCGGGACGCGCTCCTGATGCCGCTTCAGCCACGCTCGGCGCTCGCCCCGCCCGAGCCGAACCCGCCCGCCGTTCACCACGAGCCGCTGCGCCGGGAGGACCCGCGTCAGGTGGGCCGCTACCGGCTGTCGGCCCGGCTGGGAGAAGGCGGGATGGGCACCGTCTACCTCGGCCTGTCGCCGGGCGCCCGGCGCGTGGCCGTCAAGGTGGTCCGGGAGGAGCTGGCCGAGGATCCGTCCTTCCGCCGACGCTTCGCCAGGGAAATCGAGGCCGTGCGCCGCGTGGGCGGCTTCCACACCGCACCCGTGGTCGACACGGGCGCGGAGGACGCCCGGCCCTGGCTGGTGACGGAGTACATCCCCGGCCCCTCCCTGCACGAGGTGCTGCGCACCCACGGCGCGCTGCCCTCCCGGACCGTACGGACCCTGGCGCTCGGCGTGGCCGAGGCGCTGGAGGGCATCCACGCCTGCGGGATCATCCACCGGGACCTCAAGCCCAGCAATATCGTCATCTCGGATGCGGGACCCCGCGTCATCGACTTCGGCATCGCGCGGGCAGCGGACGGCACGGCGCTCACGCGCACGGACTTCGTGGTCGGTACCCGCGGGTTCCTCGCCCCAGAGCAGCTGACCGGTGTTCCGCTGACCGCGGCCGTGGACGCGTACGCCTTCGGAATGGTGCTGTGCCACGCCTGCGGAGCCGCCCCCTTCCCCGAGGGCGCCGTTCTCGACAACGCGCTGCGGTTGCTGCCCGGCGATCTGTCCGCGGTGGTGACGGACTGCCTCAGTTCGGACCCCGCGGACCGCCCCACCCCCACCGAGATCCTGCGACGGATCGCAGGCGCCGAGGAGAAGACCCTGACGGACTGGCTGCCGCGTGCCGTACGCACCCTGGTCGGCCTGCATCAGATGCCCACCGTCTCGGCACCCGGGGCTTGGGCAACCGCGCCCCGGGTCCCTCCCTCTTCCCGATGACACGCCACGGGGAGCGCGTCGCGGTTCCTGGAGACGGTGCGCGGCTGTCCGCGGTCACCGCGTCGGGAGGGCCAACACACGTTTGTCGTCACGGATGTAGAGCTGCTTGACGGCCGGGTCCGGGTCGGGGGACACGGTGATCGCGGACGTGGTGTAGCGCCAGAGCGCGCGGTGCGAGCGGACGTCGATCCCCCGCAGGCCCGTACCGTCCATGCTGTAGACCTGCTCGGTGCCCGCCACCGGGGCCAGGTCGCGGTCGGGGCGGGCGTCCTTCAGGGGGGTCTCCGCCCAGCGCACCTTGCCCGTACGGGCATCGACGGCGACGATGCCGCGGGTGCCCTCGACGGCGTAGACCACCCCGTCCCGGACCGTCGGGATGCCGTACCGGCGCTCGGCGGGCCTCAGGTCGCCCACCTCGCGGCCCGCGCCGAAGGACCAGGCCGTCGACCCGTCGGTGAGCCGCAGTGCCTGGAGGGTCGCCGTGCCGAGGTAGACGTGGTCCTCGTCCGTGGCCAGCCGGTGGGGCGGGGCCCCCGGCGCGGGCAGCGAGACGGTCCAGCGCTCCGCGCCGGTGGCGGGGTCGTGCACCGACAGGCGCAGGGAGTCGCCCCGGTTCACCGGGCGGCACACCAGCAGCCCCGCCCGCACGGTCTTGGCGCGCACGACGCAGGGGAGCGATCCGGCCAGGGAGGCCTCGGCGGGCGGCGCGGTGGCCCTGCGCCACAGCTCACCGCCGGTCTTCAGGTTCGCGGCGAGCACGAACCACTGCCCGTCCGCGACGGACTTGGCGCACAGGAACACGGTGTCGCCGTCCACGCACAGGATCTGGTTGAGCCGCTCGGCGCCGTCGAAAGCCGGCAGCCGTACGGATGTGTCCTGCTGCCCCCGGCCGCCCTGGGGGAGGCGTACGACGACGAGGGCCTTGTCGCCGGTCCCCTGCTCCTTCAGCCCGTAGAGCACCTTGCCGTCGGTGGCGATGCGCCAGGCGTCGGCGACCGTGCCCCGGTCCGAAAGGGGCTTGCCCTTCTGCGGGTTGAAGCCGAAGGCCCCCAAGCCTGCGGTCGCGATCAGCTCGTCGCCCGTACGCAGCGGCTCGCTGCCGGGTTTGGCGCTCACGGCGCCCGTCTCCCACAGGGCGGCCGGCGGCTGCCCCAGGGCGGGCGGAGCCTCCTCCTCCTGTCCCCGGGCGGACAGCCAGGCCCACAGCCCGCCGCCCGTGGCGAGCGCGACCCCGCCGGCCGCCGCGCCGGCGACCGTGAGCAGCCTGCGGCGCGACATGCCGCCGGCCGTGGTCCCGGCCGCGCCCCCGGCGTCGGGTACGGTCGCGGGTTCCCCGGCGGGGGCCGGGAGCCGGGGCGGCGGCTCCTGCCACACGGCCGCGGCGCGCCGGGCGATGTCCGCGAGCACCGGCCGCGGCAGACCGTCCGAGAACACCCCCGTGCCGGGGGCGAGCAGCTCGGCCAGCTCCGCCGTCGTGGGCCGCCGCGCGGGGTCCTTGTCCAGGCAGCGGGCGAGCAGCGGCGCCAGCGCCTGCGGTACGCCGCCCAGGTCGGGCTCGGCGTAGCGGACCCGGTAGAGCAGGTCGGCGGCCTGCCCGCCGCCGAAGGGGCCGTGCCCGGCGGCCGCGAAGAGCAGGACCCCCGCGAGCGCGAACACGTCACCGGCCGGGGTGTGTTCGAGCCCGGCGGCCTGTTCGGGCGACATGAAGGCGGGGGTGCCGGCCGCGACCCCCACGCCGGTCAGCCGCTCGGCGCCGAGGGCGCGCGCGATGCCGAAGTCGATGACCTTGGGCCCGGCGGCGGTGACCATGATGTTGGACGGCTTCAGATCGCGGTGCACCACGTCCGAGGCGTGCAGCCGGCCGAGCGCCCGGGCCAGGTCCGCGCCCAGGGCCCGGACCACCGGCTCGGGCAGGGGACCGGCGGCGGCGACCGCCTCGTCGAGCTGCGGGCCGATGACGTACTCGGTGGCCAGCCAGGGCGTCTCGGCCAGCGGGTCGGCGCCGAACACGCGGGCCCCGTGCCGGTCGCCGATGACCCGGGCCGCGTCGGCCTCCAGCCGGAAGCGGGTACGGAAGGTGGCGTCGGCGGCGATCCGGGCGTGCACGGTCTTGAGCGCGACCGTACGTCCGGCCGTCGAGCGGGCCAGATAGACCGTGCCCATGCCACCGCTGCCGAGCCGGGCCAACAGCCGGTGGCCGCCGAGGTGGTGCGGATCGTCATGGGCGAGCGGGGCGAGAGGGACGAGGGGGCCGCGCGCGGCCGGGGTGGGGAGCATCGGGATCAGTGCGCTTTCAGGGGCGGCGGGAACGAGTCTCGCGGGGCGGGCAGCTCCGCGGCGAGCAGCCGGGCGGACTGCGCCGCGAGCGCGGCGACGACCCGCCCCGGAGCCACCGGATCGGCCGTGTGATCGAGCACCGTCGCAACGGGCGCGGCGCCGTCCCAAGCGGGCCCGGCGGCGGTTCCTGCGGCGGTTCCGGCGGCGGTCCGGGCGGCGGGGACGGTGGCCCCGACGGCGCGCGCGGGCGCCGTGAGCATCCGGTGCAGCTCCTGGGCCGACCCGGGGCGGTTCGCCGGGTCGGCGGACAGGCAGGCGCCGACCAAGTCCCGGAGCCCGGCGGGGAGTTCGCTCCGCTCCGGCACCGTGTGGCCGGTGGCCGCGTACGCCAGCACCGCGCCGAACGCGAAGATGTCGCCCGGCGGTCCGGGCCGGCCGCCCGAGGCGCTTTCCGCCGCCAGGCATCCCGGGTCGAGCCCGGGGAGCCCCGTCCGGCGCACCCCGTCGGGGGCCGCCGCGCGTGCGGCGCCGAAGCAGCCCAGCAGCGGCCCGCCCGCGGTGAGCAGCACGGCGGCCGGCGACAGCCCCGCGTGCGCCACCCCCTGGGCGTGCGCGGCGGCCAGCGTCTGCGCGAGCGCCGCGCCGAGCCCGCGTACGTACTCCTCGGGCAGCGGCCCGCCGTACGCGTCGAGCACGGCCGGCAGCGGAAGTACGGGCGTGTACGCGGCCGCGTACCACGGGAACCCGGCCGTTCCGCCGACCTCGGCGACAGGGAGGAACCGCGGCAGCGACGGCGACAGCCGCCGGGCGCCCTCGGCCTCGAGGGCCCACCGCGACGGATCGGCCCCGACGCGCGGCACGCAGACGAGAACGGTGCGCTCCCCGTCGGCGCCGCGCGCGAGGTAGCGGCGTTCGGGGACGGCCCGTTCGGCGGGCGCGGCATCGAGCCGGGCCAGGGTGACGTACGGCCCGACGTGCGTCGGGTCGTCCTGACGAAGGCTTTCCATGCGTGTGGTCCCGTCCCCCGGGTCGGTTGCTCGGCCGCCCGAGCCTAAGCGGTTCCCGGCGGCATGCCGAAAACCGCCCGGCTCATCCGACCGTCGGCATGGCCGTGAGCTTCCCGCCGTTGACGAGGAAGACCCGGTTCCAGGCACCGGACAGCGCCCAGGCCCCCTTCGCCTCGGGCGCCCAGGTCCACAGCCGTACGCCCTGTGCCGCGGAGTACGCCGAGACGCCCTGCCCGCCGGGCTCGACCACCCAGATCGCGCGGCCCTGCACCACGGGCGGGGTGTGCGGAAGCGGGCCCCGTGCGGCGCGGCCGCGCGTCGCGGGCTGCCCGCGCTCGGGGTCCAGCGACACCTCGTACAGGGACGTGCCGTTCATGCCGTAGGCGAGGTCGGCGCCGAGCGCCAGCGGGCCCCAGCCGCCGGCGCCCTTCTGCGGGACTTCCGACGCCGCGGCCGACCACCGCTCGACGCCGGTCCGCAGGACACGGGCCGTCAGGCTCCGGCCGCCCAGGTAGACGATGTCCTTGTGGATCAGCGGCGCCATGGCGGACGGGGCCTGGCCCGCGGCCTTCCAGACCTGCGCTCCGGTCGCGGTGTCGAAGGTGATGACGGTGCCGTCCGTGCCGGAGACGACGAGCGCGTCCCTGCCCACCGCGGCCCGCGGCCCGGGTTTCGCCACGGTGGCCGCCGGGATCGGCGCGCTCCAGCGCACCGTGCGGTTGCGGGTCTCCACGCAGCGCAGCCGCCCGTCGCGGGTCAGCAGGTAGACCGCCGATTCGTCCGCGGCCAGCAGGCGTTCGGCGTCGGCGTCCGGCGCCGACCACAGCGGCTTGCCGGTGGAGGCCTCGAAGGCGTGCAGCGCGCCGGCCTTGTCCGCGACGGTGAACCAGTTCTCGGACAGCGCGAGGACGCCGGCCGCCGGCGAGACGTCCGCCAGCCGCCACTTCTCCTTGCCGTCGGTCGCCAGACGCGCCGCCAGGCCGCCGCCCGCGGCCGCGAAGACGACCACGTCACGCAGGGGCAGCGGGGTGGTGACGCTGCCGTCCTCGGGCTGCGCCGCCACCCGCAGCGGCCCCCACAGCGGCTTCGGGGCGGCGCCGGACCGCGCGTCCGAAAGCGACAGCGGCTGTGCGTTGCTCGGCAGGCCGGCCGCGGGGAACCGCCGGGGTTCGTCGCGCATCAGCCACCAGCCCCCGGTGGCGCCGCCCGAGGCCACCAGCACCCCGCCCGCCGCCAGCGAGGTGCGCAGCAGCCGCCGCCGCGACGGCCCGGCCCCGGACCGCGGGCCGCCGCCCGGTGCGCCCTGCGCGGCCTGGCGGGCGGCTTCGGCCGTCCGGAGCGCGATGTCCTCGGCCAACGGCCCCTTGCGCCAGGCCCGGTCCGCTCCGCGCGGCGGGTCGAAGGCACCCCCGACCTGGTCGGGCGTGGGACGGTACGCGGCCTCCTTGGCGAGGCACGGCGCGATGAGCCGGCGCAACTCATCGGGTACGGAGCCCAGTTGCGCCTCCCCGTGCACCACCTCGTACTGCACCGCGGCCACGTGCGTCCCGTCGAACGCGCGCTGTCCCGTGGCGGCGTACGCCAGCACCGCGCCCAGGGAGAAGACGTCCGCGGCCGGTCCCACGCGCCGCCCCAGGACCTGCTCCGGGGCGCCGTACCCGGGGGTGACCGGCACCTGACCGGTGGTGGTGAGCGTCAGCCCGTGCTCGGGGCGGGCGATGCCGAAGTCGATGATCCGCGGTCCCGTCGACGTCAGAACGATGTTGGCCGGCTTCAGGTCGCGGTGCACCAGCCCCGCGGCGTGGATGTCGCGCAGGGTGGCGGCGAGCGCGGCGGCCAGCGCGCGCACCCCGTCGGCGCCGAACGGCCCGTACCGGCGTACGGCTTCGTCGAGGGTGGGACCGGCCAGGAACTCGGTCGCGATCCAGGGCCGGCTGTCCTCGCTCTGCGCGCCCAGGACGCGTGCGACGCCACCGCTGGAGACCGCCTGCGCGGTGTGGGCCTCGCGCAGGAAGCGCTGGGCGAGGTGCGGATCGTGCGCGAGCTCGGGCAGCAGCACCTTGACCGCGGCGACGGCGCCGGCGTTGTCCCGGGCGAAGTAGACCTTGCCCATGCCGCCTTCGCCGAGGACGCCGAGGATCCGGTAGGGGCCGAGCCGGACCGGGTCGCCGGAGCCGAGGGGTTTCATGGGGTGCTGCTTTCTGTTCGGGGCCGGGCCCGATCTTAGGGCGGCGGCCGCGAGGCCGGACGGCAGGCCCACGTCAGACGGGCAGGCCCACGTCACGTCAGACGGGGAGGCCCGTCGGCTCCTTGATGCGCTTCATGATGATCTGGGAGTTGACCTCGGTGACGCCGGAGAGGGCCGTCAGCTTCTCGATCCAGAGGCGTTCGTACGCGCGCAGGTCCGCGACCGCGATGCGCAGCAGGCAGCCCGGGCTGCCGAAGAGGCGGTAGGCCTCGATGACGTCGGGGATGTCGTGCAGGGCGGACTCGAAGGCCTCCACCGCCTCGCGGTCGCGGCGCACCTCGACGGAGACCAGTACCTCGAAGCCGCGGTCGACCGCCTCTGGGGAGATCACCGCGCGGTACCCCTGGATGACCCCGTCCTGTTCGAGCTGGCGTACCCGGCGCATGCAGGGGGAGGGGGTCAGGCCCACGCGTGCGGCGAGCTCCTGGTTGCTGAGCCGGCCGTCGGCCTGGAGCTCACGCAAGATATCTCTGTCGATGGCGTCCATCACGCAATCATCCCCCATCGTACGTAACAGGAAGGGTTGAATCCGCAATCGCATTGCGCGTAGATCCCCCTACTATTGCCATCTATAGAAAATCTGTACGACCTCCGGGTGATTTGCGAGGGAAGGGCGGCCATGGGACGCATCGTCGTCATCAGCACGGGCGGCACGATAGCCAGCCGTTGGCAGGGATCCGGTTTCGCCGCGGACGCCGACGGGAGCGAGGTCATGGCGACCGCGCCGCTGCCCGAGGGTCTCACCGTCGAGGTCGTGGACCTGTTCAGCGTGAACAGCCCCCGGCTGACGACCGCCCACCAGCTCACCCTGCTGCGCACCGTGCACGAGGTGCTCGCCGACCCGGGCGTGGACGGCATCGTCGTCACGCACGGCACCGACACCCTGGAGGAGTCGGCCTTCCTGGTGGACCTGCACCACCACGACGCGCGTTCCGTGGTGTTCACCGGCTCGCAGCGACCCATGGGCACGGCGGACGGGGACGGCCCCGGCAATCTGTACGACGCGCTGCTGACCGCCGCGACGGTACGGGGGCTGGGCGTGCTGGTCGCCTTCGCCGGGCGGGTGCACGCGGCCCGCGGGACCGTGAAGACGCAGGCCGTGGCGCTGGACGCGTTCGCCGACCCCTCGAAGGAACTGCTGGGCAAGGTCGGCTTCGGCAAGGTCACCGTGCTGCGGTCGCCCCAGCGGTCGGCGGCGCTCGCGCTGCCTGCGATGCCGGAGCTGCCGCCGCGGGTCGACGTCGTCGTGCACCACGCCGACGGGGACGCCGTGCTGCTGAACGCCGCCGTTGCCGCGGGGGCGCGGGGGATCGTGCTGGTCGGGACGGGTGCGGGCAATGCGACCCCGGAGATCGTGGAGGCCGTCGCGGCCGCCGTGGCCCGGGGGGTGCTGGTCGCGCTGACCACGCGGGTCGCGGCCGGGCCGGTCACCGAGATCTACACGCACGGCGGTGCGGTGGACCTGGTCGCGGCCGGGGCCGCCGCGACGGGGACCCTGCGGGCCGGGCAGGCGCGGATCGCGGTGCTTGCCGCGTTGCTCGCGTCCGACGATGTGGCGGAGCAGGGCCGGGTCCTGCGCCGCGTGCTCGGCGCGGCCGGCTCGGTCCTGGTCGACGCCTGACCCCCTGCGGGGTTGCCGCGCCCGTCCGGCGCGGCCCCGCTGCCGGGGCTCCGCCCCAGACCCCGCGCCTCAAACGCTGGCGGGGCTGATTTTGCCGAAGGCCGTCAGGAGTTGGTCCGCCGCGGAGGTGGGGGTCAGGGTGCCCGCCCGGACCGCGGCCTCCAGGGTCGGCGCGAGGGACCGTACCGAAGGGTTCGCGCGCAGCCGCTCCAGCAGCTCGTCGCGGACCATCGCCCAGGTCCACTCCACCTGCTGCGCCGCCCGCTTGGCCGCCAGCCGGCCCCCCGCGTCCAGCAGCCGGCGGTGCTGTTCCAGCCGGTTCCAGACCTCGTCCAGCCCCGCCGACTCCCGCGCGCTGCACGTCAGGACCGGCGGGGTCCAGGCCGCGTCGGCCGGGTGCATCAGGCGCAGCGCGCCCGCCAGCTCGCGCGCCGCGGCCTTCGCGTCCCGCTCGTGCGGCCCGTCCGCCTTGTTCACCGCCAGGACGTCCGCCAGCTCCAGGACGCCCTTCTTGATCCCCTGGAGCTGGTCGCCCGTACGGGCCAGGGAGAGCAGGAGGAAGGAGTCGACCATCCCCGCCACCGTCGTCTCCGACTGGCCGACGCCGACCGTTTCCACGAGGACGACGTCGTAGCCCGCCGCCTCCATCACGATCATCGACTCGCGCGTCGCCTTCGCGACCCCGCCCAGCGTCCCCGCGGAGGGCGACGGCCGGACGAACGCCGCCGGGTCCACCGCGAGGCGTTCCATCCGCGTCTTGTCGCCCAGGATCGAGCCGCCGGTGCGCGTCGACGACGGATCCACCGCCAGCACCGCCACCCGGTGGCCCAGCGCCGTCAGCATCGTGCCGAACGCGTCGATGAACGTGGACTTGCCCACCCCCGGCACACCGCTGATGCCGATGCGCCGGGCCCGCCCCGAGTGGGGCAGCAGCTCGGTCAGGAGCTGCTGGGCCAGTGTCCGGTGCGCCGGCAGGGTGGACTCGACGAGGGTGATGGCGCGCGCGATGAACGCGCGCTTCCCGTCGAGCACCCCTTTCGCGTAGGCCTCGATGTCGATCTTCGGCACCGGCCGCCGCCTACAGCTCGTGGCCCAGGTCCGCGGCCAGCCGCGTCACCAGGTCGTGGGCCGCGTCCGGGATGACCGTGCCGGGCGGGAACACCGCCGCCGCGCCCATCTCCAGCAGCGTGGGGACATCGGCCGGCGGGATGACCCCGCCCACGACGATCATGATGTCCTCGCGCCCCTCCACCGCCAACTGCTCGCGCAGCGCCGGTACGAGGGTCAGGTGGCCGGCCGCCAGCGACGAGACGCCCACCACGTGGACGTCCGCCTCGACGGCCTGGCGGGCCACCTCCTGCGGCGTCTGGAAGAGCGGGCCCACGTCCACGTCGAAGCCCAGGTCGGCGAAGGCCGTCGCGATCACCTTCTGGCCGCGGTCGTGCCCGTCCTGGCCCATCTTCGCGACCAGGATGCGCGGACGCCGTCCCTCCGCCTCCTCGAACCGGTCGACGAGGGCGCGCGTGCGCTCCACGGACGGGGACTCGCCTGCCTCGGTGCGGTACACACCCGAGATCGTACGGATCTGGCTCGCGTGCCGGCCGTACACCTTCTCCAGTGCGTCCGAGATCTCACCGACGGTCGCCTTGGCGCGCGCCGCGTCCACCGCCAGCGCCAGCAGGTTGCCGTCGCCGCGCTCCGCGGCGTTCGTCAGCGCCCGCAGGGTGTCCTGGGTGACCGCCTCGTCGCGCTCCTCGCGCAGCCGCCGCAGCTTGGCGATCTGCTGGCTGCGCACCGAGGAGTTGTCGACCTTCAGGACGTCGATCTGCTCGTCGGTCTCCACGCGGTACTTGTTCACGCCGATCACCGGCTGCCGGCCGGAGTCGATCCGCGCCTGGGTACGGGCCGCGGCCTCCTCCACGCGCAGCTTCGGGATGCCCGCGTCGATGGCCTGGGCCATGCCGCCGGCCGCCTCGACCTCCTCGATGTGCTGCCAGGCCCGGCGCGCCAGGTCGTACGTCAGCTTCTCGACGTACGCGCTGCCGCCCCACGGGTCGATCGAGCGGCAGGTCCCCGACTCCTGCTGGAGCAGCAGCTGGGTGTTGCGGGCGATGCGCGCCGAGAAGTCCGTCGGCAGGGCCAGGGCCTCGTCGAGGGCGTTGGTGTGCAGCGACTGGGTGTGGCCCTGGGTAGCGGCCATCGCCTCGATGCACGTACGCGTGACGTTGTTGAAGACGTCCTGCGCCGTCAGCGACCAGCCCGAGGTCTGCGAATGGGTGCGCAGCGACAGCGACTTGGCGTTCTTCGGGTCGAACTGCTTGACCAGGCGCGCCCACAGCAGGCGGGCGGCGCGCAGTTTGGCGACCTCCATGAAGAAGTTCATGCCGATCGCCCAGAAGAACGACAGGCGCGGCGCGAAGGCGTCCACGTCCAGCCCGACGGCCTGCCCGGCCCGCAGGTACTCCACGCCGTCGGCGAGGGTGTACGCCAACTCCAGGTCGGCCGTCGCGCCCGCCTCCTGGATGTGGTAGCCGGAGATGGAGATCGAGTTGTACCGCGGCATCTTCTGCGAGGTGAAGGCGAAGATGTCGGAGATGATCCGCATCGAGGGCTTGGGCGGGTAGATGTAGGTGTTGCGGACCATGAACTCTTTGAGGATGTCGTTCTGGATGGTCCCGGCGAGCTTGTCGGGGGACACCCCCTGCTCCTCCGCCGCCACGATGTAGAGGGCGAGGACCGGCAGCACCGCGCCGTTCATCGTCATCGACACCGTCATCTTGTCCAGCGGGATGCCGTCGAAGAGCTGGCGCATGTCGTAGATCGAGTCGATCGCCACGCCCGCCATGCCGACGTCACCGGTCACGCGCGGGTGGTCGCTGTCGTAGCCGCGGTGCGTGGGCAGGTCGAAGGCGATCGACAGGCCCTTCTGGCCGGCCGCGAGGTTGCGCCGGTAGAAGGCGTTGGACTCCTCGGCCGTGGAGAAGCCGGCGTACTGCCGGATCGTCCAGGGCTGGTTGACGTACATCGTCGGGTACGGGCCGCGCAGGTACGGGGCCACGCCCGGGTACGTGTGCAGGAAGTCCAGACCCTCCACGTCCCGGCCGGTGTACAGCGGCTGTACGCCGATGCCCTCGGGGGTCTCCCACAGCAGATCGCCCGTGGCGCCGGCGGTGGACTCCTTCACCGCCGTACGCCACTGGTCCTCGGAACCGGCCGCGCGCCCGGCGCCGGCGCCGTTCAGCGCGAGCTCGGAGAAATCGGGGATGCTCATGCTTGCACTCCCATCCGGTCGAGTACGGAGGACAGCACGGCGACGGCGTCACAGCCGGCGAAGACGTACTCGTCCACGGAGGCTTCGGCGGTGCCGGGCCGGCCGGCGAGGAACACGGTCGTCGCGCCCGCCGCGCGCAGGGCGGCGGCCACCGCCTCGGCCTGCTCCTCGTACAGCGCGTCGCTGGAGCACAGCACGGCCATGCCGTCCGCGCCGCTCGCCGCGTAGGCCGCGGCGGCCGTCCGCGGGTCCACCGAGACCGGGTCGTGCACCGGTTCGATGCCGCCCGCCTGGAACAGGTTGGAGGTGAAGGTGGCGCGCGCGGTGTGCGCGGCCGCCGGGCCCAGCGCCGCGAGGAAGATCCTCGGGCGGGCGCCGGTCGCCGCCAGGTGTGCGTCGCTGCGGGCGCGCAGCGCCTCGTACGCCTCGTCACGCCGTACGCGGGGCAGCCCGCCGGTGGGCCGCGGCGGCGCGGGCTCGCGTACGAGCGGCTTCTCCGACAGCAGCGGGAACTCGCTGACGCCCGTGATCGGTTCGCGGCGCTTGGCCAGCTTCTTCGAGCGCTCCGCCCAGGTCGCCGCGAGACGGTCCGCGACCAGCCCGGAGCGCAGGGCGGCGGCCAGGCCGCCGGCCTTCTCGAGGCTCTGGAAGAACTCCCAGGCCGCATGGGCGAGTTCGTCGGTGAGCCGCTCCACGTAGTAGGAGCCGCCGGCCGGGTCGATGACGCGGGCCAGGTGCGACTCCTCCAGCAGGATGGTGGAGGTGTTGCGGGCGATGCGGCGGGCGAAGGCGTCCGGCAGGCCCAGCTCGTGGTCGAAGGGGAGCACGGTGACCGCCTCCGCGCCGCCCACGCCCGCCGCCATGCAGGCGATGGTGGTGCGCAGCATGTTCACCCAGGGGTCGCGCCGGCTCATCATCACCGGCGAGGTCACGGCGTGCTGGCGCTGCGCGCCGGCCTCCGGGGCCCCGCAGGCCTCGGCGACGCGGGCCCACAGGCGGCGCGCGGCACGGAGCTTGGCGATGGTGAGGAACTGGTCGGCGGTCGCGGCGTAGCGGAACTCCAACTGCCCGAGGGCCGCTTCGGTGCTCAGCCCGGCCTCGGCCAGGGCCCGCAGGTAGGCGACGCCGGTGGCCAGGGACAGGCCCAGCTCCTCGCCCGCCGAGCCGCCGGCCTCGTGGTAGGGCAGCGCATCGACGGTCAGGGCGCGCACACCGGGCCACCCGGCGCTGGCCCGGGCGGCGAGCGCGGCGGCGTCGGCCAGGTCCAGCGCCTCGCCCGTACGGGCCTCGTGGCCCAGCGGGTCGGCGCCGAGGGAGGCCCGGGCGGCCTCGGGGGCCACCCCGCGCTCGCCGTAGAGCCGCAGCAACGCGCGGGCGGCGTCGGCGTATTCGGCGCCGGCGTCGAGGCAGACGGGTGCGAGGTCGAGGTAGACCCCGTCCAGGGCGCGGGGGAGCGCGTCGACCGGGAGACCGCCGCTGCCGACGGTCAGCCACAGCGAGGTGACGCCGTTCTCCAGGTCGCCGAGGACCGCCTCGTTCACCCGTACGGGATCGGTGCCCAGCAGCCGCTGGCGCACGTCCCAGCCCGCGGCGGCGTTGCCCTCCGGCCTGCCGCCCCGTACGAAGGGGGCGAAGCCGGGGAAGCCGGCGGACCCGTCGAGGCCGGTGTCCTCGGCCGTCGCGGGTGCGGTGTACAGCGGGCGGGTGGTGAGCCCGTCCTCGAGCTTCGTGGACAACGCGTCTTCCGCTGCCTCGCCGGAAACTTCCTTGCCCGACTTGCGCAGCACGCCCTCTACCAGGCGCTGCCACTGCTCATGCGTCGCGTCAGGGAATTCGGCGGCCAAGGAGAGCCCGTCATCAGGCAGGACCGTCATGGCTCGAATGTTAGGGGGGTCCCATGAGCGCGCCTATAACCATTGGATGTGATCTCCCCCTCTCATGTGAGACGGGAGGGGTCACGAAAGAGCGGACCGAGCAGTACGGTCGCGGCGGCCACGGGCAGTACGGCGGGCCCGGCGTGCGGGCCGACGATGCGCCTGCCGTAGCGCTCGGGGTCGCCGGCCGCCCCGCGGATCTCGTCGAGGTAGCTCTCGTCGAGCACGCTGGAGAACTCCGCGATCACCATGACGGCCGGGTTGAACACGTCGAGGAGCAGCGCCGCGGCCCGGCCGACCGCGCGCGCCCGCTCGCGCAGCAGCCGGTCGGCGCGGGGGTCGCCGGTGGCGGCCGCGTCCGCGAGGAGGAACACGGAGGGTTCGGGGACGATCCCGCGGCGCACGGCCTCGGCGCCGAGCACGGTGTCGGAGACGGTCGCCTGGAGACAGCCGGTACGTCCGCACGCGCACGGGACCCGCGAACCGGGCACCGGGAGGTGCGCGACGTCTCCGGCGGCCGCGCCCGGGCCCCGGTGCACGGTGCCCTCGATGCCGAAAGCGGCGTCGACGACATTGCCGATGAACAGGTGCAGCAGGCTGCGGCGGGCCTCGGGGCGGCCGAAGACGATCTCGGTGTCGGCGACGGCGCGGGCGTGGTTGTCGACGCGGACGGTGAGCCCGGGGTGGCCGTGCGCCTCCAGGGCGCCGCCGAGCTCGGCGGCGAGCGGGACGTCCCGCCAGCCCAGCGCCTCGTGGCGCACCACGGTGCCGTCGCCGGGACGGACCCAGCCGCCGAGGGCCGCGCCGAGGCCGAGCAGGGGGCGGTGCGGTAAGTCGAACTCCCTCAGGAAGCCGGGGAGTTCGCTCTTGATGGCAGCCAGCAGGGCGGCGGGAGCGCGGTCCCCGTGGGGCATGGCCCGGCGGGCCAGGACACGGCCGCGCAGGTCGACGAGGCTGAAGGTGGAGGCGGGCACGCCGATGTGCAGACCGGCGGCGACCGGCCCGCCGACGGCCCCGGTGTGCAGGTCCAGCGGGATCCGCGGCCGTCCCACTCCGGCCGGGCTCGCGGCGTCGGCGGGCTCGGCCAGCTCGCGCAGCAGCCCGCCGCGGAGCAGGGCGGTGGTCTGCCGCGACACGGCGGCGGGACTGAGCCCGCACACCCGGGAGATCCCGCTCCGGGCGATCGGCCCGTGCGCCAGCACGGTGCGCAGCACGGAGGCGGCGTTGGCGGCGGCCCGGCTGTCACCGGTGGTGGGGGGCACGGGTCCTCCTCGGGCGGGGGAACAGGGGGGCGTGCCCCCGATCATGCCGGTCCGTCGCGTCCGGCCCGGCGGCCGGGGCGCGGTCCGGCAGGGTCCGGCGGGCTCCGGCGGGGGCTGTTCGGCGGGAGCGTGGCGGGTGCGTTGCGGCGGTGTGAAATCCGGCCGGGGCTTTCGGCTGCCGGGGGTGCGGTGGCGGGTTCCGCGGGTCGGGGGGAAACGCCAGGTCAGGGGCGGTTTGGCGGGCCGGCGGGGGGTGTCCGCCCGGGCCTTTTTGGGGGCCGGGTGCGGGGGTTGACCGGCGGCGGGGGCGCTGACAGGCTCCGGGACATGTCCGCGACCGAAGTCCTCGCCCCGCGGCTCCACACCACCGGCCTCTGTACCGCGCCGGGCGAGTGTCCGGGCCGCTGTCCGGCCCCGCGCCGAGCCTGAGCCGCCCCCCCCCGCGGGGTGCCGCCAGAGCCCGAGCCGCCCCTCGCGGGGCGGCGCCCGAGCCTGAGCCAACCCTCTGGGGCGGCGCCTGAGCCTGAGCCAACCCTCTGGGGTGGCGCCCGAGCCTGAGCCCGCTCCCGAGCGGGGGTGGTGCCCGAGCCCGAGCCTGAGCGGGGGGGTGCCTGAGCCCGCTCCTGAGCGGGGGGTGCCTGAGCCCGCTCCTGAGCGGGGGCAGTGCCCGAGCCCGTTCCCGAGCGGGGGTGGTGCCCGGGCCTGATCCGCCCCTCGGCGTGGCGTCCGAGCCTGAGTCCGTCCCCTGGCGGGGGTGGTGCCCGAGCTCAAGCCGCCCCTGGCGGGAGTGGCGCCAGGGCCCGGTCGTGCCGCGCCAATGGGGGCAGCGCCCGGACCCGGTTGGCGGCGCCCGAGCCGGATCCGGCCCGCGTGGCCGCCGAGGTGGTTGCGGTCCCGGCCGGCTCGGCCGCGGCCGCTCCTCCTGGGTCCTGCCCGCGCCTACCGGTGGGGCCGGGCTCGGGAGTCGCCTCGCCTGGCTCCTCCCGGGTCACGCCCGCTCTTCCTGGTCCGGGCCGGTCCGGTCCGCACCGCGACCCTCCCCGAACCGCCTTGGCGCCACCCGGCCCGGTCCGTCCGGCCCGGCGCCCTCTCCCACCTCGCCAAGGCACCGCACCGCACCGCACCGCACCGCCAGGTACCCGCATTCGCTTTTCTTCCGCTGCGGAAACAACCAAGGAGTCCCCATGGCCACCGCCACCCGTACCGACATCACCGTCACCAAGATCGGCGGCCGCATCGGCGCCGAGATCGGTGGCGTCACGCTCGGCGGCGAGCTCGCCGCCGACGCCGTCGCCGAGATCCGCGCCGCGCTGCTCGCCCACAAGGTCGTCTTCTTCCGCGGCCAGGGCCACCTCGACGAGGCCTCCCACGAGGCCTTCGCCCAACTGCTCGGGGCCCCCGTCGCGCACCCCACCGTGCCCTCGGCGGACGGCCGTTACGCCCTCGGCATCGACTCCCACCACGGCGCCCGAGCCAACCAGTGGCACACCGACGTCACCTTCGTCCCCGCCTACCCGGCCTTCTCCATCCTGCGCGCCGTCACCATCCCCCCGTACGGCGGCAACACCCTCTGGGCCAACACCGCCACCGCCTACAGCACCCTCCCGGAGCCGCTGCGCGCGCTGGCCGACAGCCTGCGCGCCGTCCACTCCAACGAGTACGACTACGCGGCGCTCAGGCCCGACGTCCTGCCCGAGGCGCTCGCGCAGTACCGCGAGGTGTTCACCTCCACCACCTTCCTCACCGAGCACCCGGTGGTCCGCGTCCACCCCGAGACCGGCGAACGCACCCTGCTCCTCGGCAACTTCGTCCAGCGGATCAGCGGTCTCACCGGCCGTGACTCCCGTGTCCTCCAGGACCTCTTCCAGGCCCACATCGAAAGCCCGGAGAACACCGTCCGCTGGCAGTGGCGGGAGGGCGACGTCGCGATCTGGGACAACCGCGCCACCCAGCACTACGGCGTCGACGACTCCGACGACCACGAGCGCACCCTGCGCCGCGTCACCGTCGACGGCGATGTCCCGGTCGGCCCCGACGGCGTGCCGTCCCGCCTGATCAGCCCCGAGGCCGTGCCGGACCCGGCCTTCGGCATCGCCTCCGGTGCGTCCAACTCCGCCTCACCGGCCACACCCGCCGCCTGACCTCCGCCGCCTGACCTCCGTGGCCCGAACGACCACCCAAGGAGCCCCCGTGCCCCAGCTGCTCGCCATCACCGGCAGCCCCTCCGCCCACTCCCGCACGGCCGTCGTCGTCGAGCACGCGCTGCGCCGCCTGTCCCACGCCGGGTTCGAGACCGGCCACCTCTCCGTACGCGAGCTCCCCGCCGCCGACCTGCTCGCCGCCCGCCGCGGCGAGCCGGAGATCCGCCGGGCCCTCGAAGCCGTCGCCGAAGCCGACGGGATCGTCATCGCGACCCCGGTCTACAAGGCCTCGTACACCGGCCTGCTCAAGGCCTTCCTCGACCTGCTCCCGCAGGACGGGCTCACCGGAAAAACGGTTCTGCCGCTCGCCACCGGCGGCAGCCTCGCCCACGTCCTGACCATCGACTACGCCCTGCGTCCGGTCCTCGCCGCCCTCGGCGCCCGGCACGTCACCGCCGGCCGGTTCGTCCTGGACTCCTCCGTCGAGCGCGGCCACGGCCCCGACCGGCTGCGGCCCGAGGCGGAGCTGGACCTCTTCCAGGCCGTCGACGAGTTCGCCGACGCCCTGCGGGCCGACGCGCTGCGCACCGCGGACACCGTCGACACCGCCGCGCTCACCACCGCCCCGTAGCCGTCACCCGTACCTCGTCCCGTACCTCGTCTCCGTAGCTCGCCCCCGTACCTCGTCCCCCGACGCAACCCCGCGCACCCGACAAGGACCCGTCATGCCCGCAGCCTTCACCACGACCTCCACCTCCCGGCGCCAGTTCCTCACCCTGCTCGGCATCTCGGCGGCCGCGGTGAGCTGCGGCACGGCCACCGCCACGAACGGCTCCGGCGGCTCCGGCCAGATCACGTCCCTGAAGTACCAGGGCTCGGTCGGCGCGGTCTCCCTCCCCGAACTCGCCGCCGACCTGGGCTACTTCGGCAACGTCACCCTCGACTGGGTCGGCAACACCATCAGCGGCCCCCAGGACATCCAGTCCGCCGCCACCGGCCAGACCCACTTCGGCATGGCCTTCAACGGCGCCGTCATCAAGCTCGCCTCCAGCAAGGCGCCGATCAAGGCCGTCATCTCCTCCTACGGCTCCGACCAGTACTCGTACGGCGGCTACTACGTCCTGGAGGACAGCCCGATCCGCTCGGCCCGCGACCTGATCGGCAAGAAGGTCGGCATGAACACCCTGGGCGCCCACTACCAGGCCCTGCTCGACATCTACCTGAGCCGGGGCGGCCTCTCCAAGGGGGACGCGGCCAAGGTCGAGCCGCTCGTCATACCACCCGTCAACACCGAGCAGTCGCTGCGGCAGAAGCAGATCGAGGTCGGGGTGCTCACGGGGGTCCTGCGCGACAAGGCCCTCGCGGCGGGCGGCATCCGGCCGCTGTTCACCGACGTCGAACTGCTCGGCCCGTTCAGCGCGGGGACGTACATCATGACCGAGCGCTTCATCAAGCAGAACCCGGACACCGTACGGACCTTCGTGACCGGCGTCGCCAAGGCCATCGAGTGGTCCCGCACCACCCCGCGCGAGCAGGTCATCGCCCGGATGACGGAGATCGTCAAGAAGCGCGGCCGCAACGAGGACACCGCCACCCTCCAGTACTGGCACTCGTACGGGGTCGCCGAGACGGGCGGCCGGATCACCGACACGTCCTTCCAGCTCTGGCTCGACTGGCTCGGTGAGCGCGGCGAGATCAAGCAGGGCCAGCTCAAGGCCGCCGACCTTTACACCAACGAGTTCAACGGCCAGGGAAAGGGCTGACCGGCCATGGCGAAGATCGTGTTCGAGGAAGTGACCAAGACCTTCCCGACGAAGAACACCAAGGGCCGCCCCGACGGCGGGCAGTTCACCGCCCTCGACGGCATCGACCTGGAGATCGAAACCGGTGAGTTCACGGTCGTCGTGGGCCCCAGCGGCTGCGGCAAATCCACCCTCCTCGACCTGCTGGGCGGCCTGACCCTCCCGACGTCCGGCCGGATCCTGCTCGACGGCAAGCCGGTCACCGGGCCGGGGCTGGACCGGGGCATCGTCTTCCAGCAGTACGCGCTGCTGCCGTGGCGCACCGCCCTGGGCAACATCGAATTCGGCCTGGAGGCGACCGGTGTCCCGCGCCGGCAACGAACGGCGAAGGCGAGGGAGTTCCTGGACCTGGTCGGCCTCACCGGCTTCGAGGACCGCCACCCGCACGAGCTGTCCGGCGGCATGCGCCAGCGGGTCGCGATCGCGCGCTCGCTGGCGTACGACCCGGACGTGCTGCTGATGGACGAGCCGTTCGCCGCACTCGACGCGCAGACCCGCGAGTCCCTCCAGGACGAGCTGCGCCGCATCTGGCAGCGCACCGGCAAGACGATCGTGTTCATCACGCACGGCATCGAGGAAGCCGTGTACCTCGGGCAGCGGGTGGCCGTCATCACCTCCCGCCCCGGCCGGGTCAAGGAGGTCGTCCCGGTGTCGTTCGGGGACCGTGCCGCCGGTGCGACGGGTGAAGACCTGCGCTCCAGCCCGGAGTTCGCCCGCTATCGCCACGAGATCTGGACCCTGCTCCACGACGAGGTGGCCCGCGCCCAGCAACTGGAGAAGGAGGAGGCCTCCGTATGAGTACCGGAATCGACATCACCCCCGCCCCGGCCACGGCGTTGGCGTCGGCCGAAGCCGAGGAGGTACGGGTCCCCGCCCGCGCGGCGGCGCCAAAGGAGCGGCCCAAGGCCCCGAAGCCCACCCGCGTCGCGGCGCGAACGACAGCGCGGTGGCTGCGGGCAGCCGCACTGCGCTCGGCGGCGATCATCGCGCTGCTCGTGGTGTGGGAGACGGCGCCGCGGCTCGGCCTGGTGGACGCGACCTTCCTCCCGCCGGTGAGCGAGGTCGCCAAGGCCTGGTGGGAACTGGCGGCCGACGGCCAGCTCGCCGAGCACACCCGGGCCAGCCTGGTCCGCTCCTTCGGCGGCTTCGGCATCGCCGTCGTCGTCGCGGTCCCGCTCGGGCTGCTGATCGGCTGGTACCGCCCGGTCGCGGCGCTGCTCGGCCCGCTGCTGGAGGTGTTCCGCAACACCGCGGCCCTCGCGCTGCTCCCGGTGTTCGTGCTGCTGCTCGGCATCGGCGAGACCTCGAAGGTCTCGATCGTCGTCTACGCGTGCGTCTGGCCGATCCTGCTCAACACCATCAGCGCGGTGGGCAACGCGGACCCGACGCTGGTGCGACTGGCCCGCTCGATGGACCTGTCCACCCCGCGGCTCTTCCAGAAGGTGATCCTGCCGTCCTCGGTTCCGGCCATCTTCACCGGCATCCGCCTCGCCGGCGCCGTCTCCATCCTGGTCCTCGTGGCCGCGGAGATGATCGGCGCCAAGGCCGGCCTCGGGTACCTGATCAACGCCTCGCAGTTCAACTTCGCGATCCCGCAGATGTACGCGGGCATCGTGACCATCTCGGCGATCGGCGTGGCCTTCAACCAACTGCTGGTCGCGATAGAACGCCGCCTGAGCCTCTGGCGCCCCCCCTCCTGACCCACCGCACCCCAGGCCGGCCCCGCCGGGGGCCGGCCCCCGCCCGGGGGATGTCGCCCCCGGGGGGCCCCCGGCCTCGGGCGGCCCCCGGCCTCGGGCGGAAGCCCCCGGCCTCGGGCGGAAGCCCCCGGCCTCGGGCGGAAGCCCCCGGCCTCGGGCGGAAGCCCCCGGCCCGGGGCAGCGGCCTCCGCCCCTGGATGGCGGCCGCGCCATCGGGTCCCGTCGGGGCAAGCTCCCCGCCTGCGGGCGGGCCCCGTGCCCACGGCCCGGCCGGGTACGCGACCGCGGTGGGGGACGGCGGTGGGGGACGGCCCCCGCCCGGGGGGTGTCCCCCACCGGGGTCGCGCCTGGGGCGTGTCCGCCACCCGGGGTCGCGCCTGGGGGGGTGTCCGCCGGGGGTGGCTCCCGCTTGGGGGGTGTCCGCGGGGGACGGCCCCCGCCCGGGGGGTCCGCTGGGGGTGGCTCCCGCCCGGGGGGTGTCCGCCGGGGGTGGCCCCCGGCCCCGGCAGGCGGTGGCTCGCGCTCGCCGGGGCAAACCCCCGCCTGGCGGGGGCGCCCACCGGGCCCGCCGGGGCAACCCCCACGGGGTGGTGGCGGCCCCGGGCCGGCCGGGTGGCCAACCCGCCCCCAGGGGCGGGACCTTCCACCCGGCCCCGGTGGGTACGCACCCGCCCAGGGGCTGCGCCCGCAGGGCCGGCCCCGTGCAGCCCCGCCACCGAAGGCGGCCGGACCTCGCCCCCGGCGGCGCCGGGCCACCGCAGTGCACCACCGCCGAACCGCCCACGTCCACGTACCGCTCACCACCCCGGGACCGTCACCGCCCGCGCGGCACACCGCCCGCGCGGCACACCGCCCGCGCGGCACACCGCCCGCGCAGCGACCCGGCCGCGCAGCGAACCCGCGCAGCGGCCCGCCCGCCCAACCGTCACCGCCCCGCGGCACACCGGCCGCGCAGCGCACCGGCGCAGCGACCCGTCCAACCGTCACCGCCAGCGCAGCGCACCGGCGCAGCGACCCGTCGACTCACAAGGAACCGTCATGCCCGAACCCCGGACCCTGCACCTCAACGCCTTCCTCATGAACGCCGGGCACCACGATGCCGCCTGGCGGCACCCGGACAGTGCTCCCGAGCGCGTCACCGATCTGCGGTACTTCCAGGAACTGGCCCGCACCGCCGAGCGCGGGCGGCTCGACTCGATCTTCTTCGCCGACGGGCTCGCCCTCTGGGGCAAGGCCCGCTACAACGCCCTCGGCGGTTTCGAGCCGCTCACCCTGCTCTCCGCCATCGCCGCCGTCACCGAGCACATCGGACTCATCGCCACCGTCTCCACCACCTTCAACGAGCCCTTCCACACCGCCCGCAAGTTCGCGTCCCTCGACCACATCAGCAACGGCCGCGCCGGCTGGAACATCGTCACCTCCGGCACCGTCGACGAGGCCCGCAACTTCAACCGCGACGAACACCTGGAGCACCGCCTCCGCTACGACCGGGCCCGCGAGTTCCTCGACGTCGCCACCAAGCTCTGGGACAGCTGGGAGGACGACGCGATCGTCCTCGACAAGGAGCGCGGCATCTACGCCGACACCGACAAGCTCCACCCGGCCGCCCACCGCGGCGAGTACTTCGGCGTCGCCGGCCCGCTCAACGTGCCCCGCTCGCCGCAGGGCCACCCGCTCCTCGTCCAGGCCGGCTCCTCCGAGGACGGCAAGGAGTTCGCCGCGCAGTACGCGGAGGCCGTCTTCACCGCGCAGCAGACCCTCGCCGACGGCCAGACCTTCTACAAGGACCTCAAGTCCCGCCTCGCGAAGTACGGCCGCGCCGAGGGCGATCTGCTCGTCCTGCCCGGCATCGCCCCCGTCATCGGCTCCACCGAGGCCGAGGCCAAGGCCCTGGAGCAGCAGCTCACCGACCTCCAGGTCCCGGAGTACGGCCTCGCCCAGCTCTCCGGCATGCTCGGCGTCGACCTGAGCGGCCACCCCCTGGACGGCCCGCTGCCCGAGCTGCCCGAGGAGCGGGACATCAACGGCAACAAGAGCCGCTTCACCCTCGTCGCCGAACTCGCCCGCCGCGACGGCCTCACGCTGCGCGAGCTGATCGCCCGGCTCGGCGCCGGCCGCGGCCACCGCGTCTTCGCCGGGACGCCCGAGCAGATCGCCGACCAGCTGGAGACCTGGTTCACGCAGGGAGCCGCCGACGGCTTCAACATCATGGCGCCCGTGCTGCCCACCGGACTCACCGACTTCGTCGACCACGTCGTGCCGCTCCTGCAGCGCCGCGGCCTCTTCCGCACCGAGTACACGGGCCGCACCCTCCGCGAGAACTACGGCCTGCCCCGCCCCGCCAACCGCTTCGCCGCCGCGGGGTAGGCCGGGGGGCCGTGCCACCGATGCGGTGCCGCCGGAGCCGTGCGCTCCGGCGGCGCCGCCGCGCGTGCGTCCATCAGACCGTCAGGACGATCTTGCCGCGGGTGCGGCCCGCCGCGCTCAGTTCCCAGGCCCTGGCCGCCTCGGCGAGCGGCAGCGCGTGCTCCACGTTGACGGTGAGCCTGCCCTCCTGCGCCAGCTCCGCCAGGAAGGTCAGGTCGGTGGTGTCCGGGCGTACCCACAGCTGGTGGGCGCCCTTGGCGGCGGCCTCGTAATCGGCGATGGAGACGACCCGGCCGCGGTCCTTGACGAGGGACTGGAGGGTCTCGACGACCCCGTCCCCGTAGAAGTCCAGTCCAGCGTCGACGCCTTCGGGGGCCAGCTCGCGCACCCGGTCCGCCAGGCCCTCCCCGTAGAGGACCGGCTCGGCGCCGAGGGAGCGCAGGTAGTCGTGGTTGTGGGCGCCCGCCGTGCCGATGACCCGCAGGCCGAGCGCGACCGCGATCTGGACGCCGAAGGATCCGGTGCCCCCGGCGGCGGAGTGGATGAGCACGGTCTCGCCCGCCTTGAGGCCCACCCGGGTGAGCGACTGGTACGCGGTGAGGCCGGCCAGCGGGATGCCCGCGGCCTGCTCGAAGGTCAGCCCGCGAGGCTTGCGCGCGAGGGTGCGGACGGGGGCGGAGACCAGTTCGGCGTAGGTACCGAGCTCGACCCACTCCTTGCGGACGTAGCCGTACACCTCGTCGCCGACGGCGTGGTCGAAGGTGTCCGCACCGACGGCCTCGACGACGCCGGCCACGTCCCAGCCGGGTATGACGGGGTAGCGGACCTCCAGGATCGGGTCGAGGTAGCCGGCGGCGAGCTTCCAGTCCACCGGATTGACGCCCGCGGCCTTGACGCGGACGAGCACCTCGCCGGGGCCGACCTTCGGCTCCGGGACGTCAACGAGCGTGAGGTTGTCTGCAGTTCCGTATGCGCTGTAAGTGATTGCCTTCATGATCGTCTCAAACGAGGCGCCGCGGACGGCTATTCCGCATCCCAGCGACCCTTTCCGCGGAGCCCCGTTTCCGCGGCGGCCAGCGCGCCCTGCCTCACGCCGGCAGGGTGTTGCGGTGCGAGCGCCGGCGCGCCGCGCTGAACAGGGCCTGGATCTGCGCCCCGGACTGTTCCACGTCGTCGAGCGGCGAGGGGAACGGCAGCCGTACGTCGCGGTGCCCGCGGCGCTCCTCCAGGCGCAGGGTGATCCCGTACCGGTCCATGGCGACCGGAAGCGCCCGGACGACCGCGGTGACGGGCGCCGGCCGCACCAGGCGCAGCAGGAGGGTGACCAGTTCGGCGTGGTCGTCGAGGAGATGGGTGAGCATGCCGGCCTCGTAGGGGGCCAGTGGGTCGGGGCGGGCGGCGTCCAGCTCGTCGAGGCCGACGTACGAGCGGCCGTCCGCGGTCTCGAGCACGGCCCGGCGGAACTCCACGCAGGTGGAGTCGGCGCCCTGGTCGTCGTACGGGGTCAGCAGACGCCCGAGCAGCGTGGCGCGGGCGCGCACCCGGTCGCGTACCGGGGTGGGGGCGACGTCGGTGAACTCCAGCCGGATGGCCGGCCGGTGCTCGCCGTGGCCGCCCGGCTCGGCGGGGTGCAGGTGCAGGTGCAGCCGGCCGAGCGGATCGGTGCCGTCGAGGTGGCGGACCTCGGTGCGCAGTCCGTCGGTGACCACGGTCATGGAGTGGGCGGCCGCCAGGACCGAGCGCACCCGTTCGGCATCGCTGGGCCGGGAGGCGCCGGGCACGGGGCGGTCGGCCGGGGTGGCAGGGGGGCCGGACAGGCGCATGGGGGTCTCTCCATCGTCCCGAGTGGATACTTAGGTATGCCTAACCTAACTCATCCCTCGCGTTCCGGGGCAGCGGACGAGGTGACAGGTGCCTCGTGTCGCTGTTGGGCTGAACGGGTGAAACACGAGAGGATGGGGGGATGCACATGAAGCGCACGGCCGAGGCGGCCCGGTGAGCAGGTACGACGTCACCGACGAGCAGTGGGAGGGGCTCGCCCAGGTGGTCCCCCTGCGCAGCCGCAACGAATGGCCATCCCGGGTGGACCACCGCACGATCCCCACGGCGCCCGGAGCGTCCGCGGCGGAGCAGCAGCGGCGCTTCGTGGTGATCCGGGTGCAGGTCTTCGCGGACGCCCGGGAGGTGGCCGAGTACCTGATCGCGCAGATCCCGGTGCTGCTCGACCTCACCGGCGCCGACGGCGAAGTGGCGAAGCGGATCCTGGACTTCAGCAGCGGCGTGGTCTTCGGGCTGGGCAGCGGGATGCACCGGGTCGACCGCAACGTCTTCCTGCTGGCGCCCGTCGGCACCGAGGTCGAGGGAATCGCGGCCGCGGCCGTCCCCCGATCGTAGGAAGGTCGCGGCGAGGGAACGGTTCGGCGGGCCCAGGAGGGGTCCGGCGGGCCGTACCGTCCGGCGCATGGACGCCACCACCTTGGACGCCACCGCCTTGGACGCCACGACTTCGGACGCCACCGCCTTGGACGCCGCCGCCCCGGTCGCGCCGGCGGACGCCGCGGTCCACCACCGGCCCGCGGTGACGCGATTACGGCTCTCCGCCTACGCCTCGCACCGCGCCGCCGTCTTCCCGCTCGGGCCCGTCACCCTGTTCACCGGGCCGAGCGGCAGCGGGAAGTCCCAGGCCCTGGCTGCCTACGAGGCCCTCGCCGTGCTGGGCTCCGGCGCCACCGTGGAGCAGGTCTGGCCGGATGCGCGGGCCCTGATCCCGGACCGTGCCGTGCCCGACGCCGAGCGGCGGCGCGGCTTCCGCATCGGCTGCACGGTCGACGGGCCCGTCGGGCCGGTCCGGCTCGACCTCGCAGTCCAGGCCGAGCCGACGCTGCGGATCGTCGGCGAACGGCTCTCGGTGGACGGACAGGTCCTGCTCAGCACCGCCCTGCGCGACCCCGGGCGGCGATCCGTCCAGGCCGCCTGGCTGACCGGCGGCGCGACCGGCGTCACCAAGGCGCCGCTGCCCGACGACCGGCTCGGCACGGCCATGCTCCCGCTGCGGGTGGCCGGCGCCACGGCCGGGCAGCGGCAGGTGCTGGCCGCCGCCGAGCAGGTGGTGGTGGCGCTGCGCTCGGTGTTCCCCTGCGACCCCCGCCCGGAGCGGATGCGGGCGCCCGTGCAGCCGGGGTGGGGGCGCCTGCTGGGTGACTGCGCGAACCTGGCCGACGTGCTGCGCCGCACCCGCGGCGAGTGCGGTACCCGCCACACGCTGCTGGCCGAGGCGGCCCGTACCGGCTGCGCGGGACCGGTGGCGGGGCTGGACGTACGGACTGCCACGGAAGGCCTCGTCACGGCGCTGCTGGACCGGGGCCCCGGCCGGCCGGGAACCGAACTGGGCCGGCTCGGCGCGGGTGAACTCCGCTTCCTGGCCCTGGCGCTGGTCCTGCTGACCGGGCCGGGGGTGCTGGCCATGGACCCGGCTGCCGAGCTGCTGTCCGCGCGGCAGGCGCTGACCGTGCTGGCCGACGGCCTCGACCGGGACCTGGACCGGCGGCAGACCGCCGAGCTGCTGCGGCTGGCCCTGCTGGCGTGCGGGCGCGGCCACGTCCGCCTCGTCGCGTCGGTGGAAGAGGCGTGCGCGGCGGCCGCCCGGGAAATCCCGGGGGTGTCGGTGGTAGACCTGTCGGCATGAACGACGAGCGGGACACCCCCGAATCGCGGCCCGACGAGCGGCTGGACCGACTCCAGCGGCGGCTCGCGCAGTTCGCCGCGGCGCGCGGCTGGGAGCCGTACCACACGCCCAAGAACCTGGCCGTGGCGCTGAGCGTGGAGGCGGCCGAACTGGTCGAGATCTTCCAGTGGCTGACGCCGGAACAGTCGGCCCGCATCATGGAACAGCCGGAAAGCGCACACAGAGTTGCCGATGAGGTGGCCGATGTGCTCGCGTATCTGCTGCAATTCTGTGAGGTTCTCGGGGTGGATGTGCTGGATGCGCTCGCCGCGAAGATCGAGAGGAACGAGCTCCGCTTCCCGGCGCCGGGGGCTTCGACACCGAATCGTCACTCTTCGGAGTGATGGCGTCGTCCACAACCATGTTTGTGTCCACAGATTTCCGAATACCCCTGGCTTTACTGGTTCGTTGCCCTCACTCTGGGTAGTGGTGAGAACGGCGGATGTCGTGCGGACGGGGGACGGCATATGGATGCGGTACGGCTCATCGCGGCCGGCCGGCACGCGCTGGCACAGAGCGGGGCTGCGTGGGACATCGTGGGCGAGGCCTGGCAGGCACAGGCCCTCGCGCAGGGGATAGGGGGCTGGCTGGCGATCACCGGGCCGCCGGAGCTGAGAGCGGAGGCACGGGGACTGGGTGAAGCAGGGGGCAGAGGCTGCGGGGTGCTCGACCGGGCGGCCCTGCTCGGTGAGGGCGCCGCGCCGGACCATCCGCCGCGGGCGGCGCAGCTGACCGAGGTGGGGGACGTCCGGCAGGCGCTGCTCGGACTCCAGGCACTGCTGGGCGAAGTGGGCATAGCCCTGGTCGGGGTGGCCTGCGGGACGGACGACGAAGGCCTGTACTGGCAGTGCATCGAGTCGATAGACGCGGCCGACGAGTCGAGCGATCGGGTACGGGCGATCCTGCGCCGGCTGACCGTGCGCGAACGGGGGTCGGCGACCGGCGTCGCGTGAGGCCCGGCGGCGCGGCCCCGAGCCAGGTGGGGCCAGGGTCCGGCGGTGCCGGCGTCCGGAGGGTTGCCCGGGCGGTCCGGGCGGTCTGGCGCTTCGAGCGGGGTCCCGCCGCGCGCGGCGGGACCCGTGCGGTCAGTACGACCGGTAGGAGGGGCGTTCGCTCTCCGGCGTGCTGATGCCCGGGGTCAGGGGGGCGGCGGCGGTGCGGTCCGTGGGGGACTGGAGGTCGGCGTCGAGCTGCGAGAGGTCGGCGTTCAGCGCCGCCATCAGCTCTTCCATCTGCTGGAGCAGCCCCTTGGGCGCGCCCTGGCCGGGTACCGCGGGCTCCTGGGACATGGCGGCCTCCTCGGCCCTGGCCCTTCCGGGGCAGAAGGGGGCGGTGGACGCACCGGCGAAGGGCCGCCGGCGCGCGGGCCGGGCGGTCCGGCTCCCTCCGAGCAACGATCCCCATCCGGGCTGGTCACTGGCGGGCCCCGGGGTGGACCGCCCGTTGACTCGGATTCACCCGGCCGGGGTGGAAGGGGCAGGATGGGAGGCATGGACCTCCGTATTTTCACCGAGCCCCAGCAGGGCGCGAGCTACGACAGCCTCCTCAGGGTCGCCAAGGCCACCGAGGACCTCGGCTTCGACGCGTTCTTCCGCTCCGACCACTACCTGCGGATGGGCTCGGCGGACGGCCTGCCCGGTCCCACCGACGCCTGGATCACCCTCGCGGGACTCGCCCGCGAGACCAAGCGGATCCGCCTCGGCACGCTGATGACGGCCGGCACCTTCCGGCTGCCCGGTGTCCTGGCCATCCAGGTGGCACAGGTCGACCAGATGTCCGGCGGGCGCGTCGAACTGGGCCTGGGGGCAGGCTGGTTCGAGGACGAGCACAAGGCGTACGGCATTCCCTTCCCGGCGGAGCGGATGGCCCGGCTGGAGGAGCAGCTGGCCATCATCACCGGCCTGTGGGCCACCGGGACCGGCGCCACCTTCGACTACGCCGGCAAGCACTACCAGGTGGAGAACTCGCCCGCGCTGCCCAAGCCGGCCCAGGCCAAGGTGCCCGTCCTGATCGGCGGCCACGGCGCGCGGCGCACCCCGCGCCTGGCCGCCCGGTACGCGGACGAGTTCAACATGCCGTTCGCCTCGATCGAGGACAGCCGCCGCCAGTTCGCCCGCGTCCGCGAGGCCGCCGCGCAGGCCGGGCGCAGGGCCGACGAACTCGTCTACTCCAACGCCCTGGTGGTGTGCGTGGGCAAGAACGACGCCGAGGTGGCCAGGCGGGCCGCCGCCATCGGCCGCGACGTCGACGAGCTCAAGGCCAACGGGCTGGCCGGCTCCCCGGCCGAGGTGGTGGAGAAGATCGGCACGTACGGTGCCATCGGCTCCTCCCGCATCTACCTCCAGGTGCTCGACCTCGACGACCTCGACCACCTGGAGCTGATCTCGGCCCAGGTCCTGTCCCGGCTCGGCTGACAGGGGACCGGAAGATGGCCCGCGCGTCCGGCCCGCTCGCCGGGGCCCTGGCCCGCAGGACCGTGATCCTGGACGGCGGGCTGAGCAATCAGCTCGCCGACCAGGGCTGCGACCTGTCCGGCGACCTCTGGTCGGGCCGGGTGCTCGCGCAGCGCCCGGACCAGGTGACGGCCGCGCACACGGCGTACGCGCGGGCCGGCGCCGAGGTGCTGATCACCGCGAGCTACCAGGTGGGGTACGCGGCCTTCGACCGGCACGGGTACGGGCCGCCGCGGACCACCGCGCTGCTGCGGCGCAGCGTACGGCTGGCCGACCGTGCGGCCCGGGCGGCCGGCCACGAGGTGTGGGTGGCCGCCTCCGTGGGCCCGTACGGGGCGGTGCTCGCCGACGGCTCCGAGTACCGGGGCCGGTACGGGCTGAGCCGGCGCGAGCTGGCGGCCTTCCACCGGCCCCGCATCGAGGCGCTGCTGGGCGCAGCGCCCGACGTGCTGGCGATGGAGACCGTGCCGGACACGGCCGAGGCCGAGGCCCTGCTCACCGTCCTCGCCGAGACGGGGGCCCGTGCCTGGCTCGCCTACACCGTCGCGGGCGGCCGCACCAGGGCGGGACAGCCCCTGCCCGAGGCCTTCGCCCTCGCCGCCGAGGCCCCCGGCGTCATCGCCCTCGGGGTCAACTGCTGTGACCCCGAGGACGTCCTGCCCGCCCTGGAGGCGGCGGCCTCGGTCACCGGCAAGCCGCTGCTCGCCTACCCCAACGACGGATCCGTCTGGGACGCCGTCACGCGGACCTGGCACGCCCCCCGGGCCCCGGCCCCCTGGCCCACGGCCGCCTGGCGCCGCGCCGGAGCCCGCCTCATCGGCGGCTGCTGCCGCATCGGCCCGCCCCGCATTGCGGAACTGGCCGCCGGACGGTAGCCGCGGGCCGCTACCGGCCGTTGGTGTCCCAGCGGACGCTCAGCCTCCCGCCGCCCGACTGGACCAGCGCGGTCATCTCCGCCTCCACGGAGGCGAGTTCCCCGGGCCGCTCCATGAGGACCAGCTGTTCGCGGTAGTGGACCAGCGAGGTGAGGAGCAACTGGGTCCGCTCGGGCTCCAGTGCGCACATCCGGCGCGCGGCGGCGACGGACTCGGCGCGCAGGGCCAGCGCTATCGCGGGCCGATGGGTGAACTCCTCGCGGCTGTAGCCGAACAACGCGACCGCCAGCGGGGGCAGATAGGCCAACGGACTCACCTGGACCAGAACGCGATAGGCGGCGACCTGACGGCGGACCGGCACGGTCCCCGATTCGAGCAGGGCCACCCGGGCTCGCAGCACGGCGTCGTGATTGATGTTCTCCGTGGGATTCATGAGGGAGATTCTGAAAGCCGCACAGGGGTCCAAACAAGGGCATTCGACTGTGCCCTTCGTCCTACGAAAACGCCCTCTGACCTGTCATGATGGATACGTCATCACCCCTGCGCCCCTTTCCGGACGGCCCGTTGGCCTCCATGGCGGCCCGCGGCCCGCCCCAGCGCACAAAACGCGTTGGTCCGGCCGGGGTGGTCGACACATACTCGGGTGCATGTTCCTGACGATCTCCACGACCGGCACAGCCGAGCACCCGGCCACCGACCTGGGCTTTCTCCTGCACAAGCACCCCGGGAAGGCGCAGACGTTCTCCACCTCCCACGGCACGGCCCATGTGTTCTACCCCGAGGCCACGGAGCAGCGGTGTACGGCGGCCCTGTTGCTGGAGGTGGATCCCGTCGCGCTCGTGCGGCGCGGTCAGGGCAAGGGCCGCGGCCAGGCGCCCGACGCCGCGCTCGCCCAGTACGTCAACGACCGGCCGTACGCCGCCTCCTCGCTCTTCGCGGTGGCCCTCGGCGGGGTGCTGCGCAGCGCGCTGAAGGGCCAGTGCACCGCCCGCCCGGAGCTGCCGGAGCAGGCGCGCCCGCTGCGGATCGAGATCCCGGCGCTGCCCGCGCGCGGCGGGGCGGCGCTGGTGCACCGGCTGTTCGACCCGCTCGGCTGGGCGTCGGTGACGGTGAGTCCCGTGGTGCTCGACGAGCGGTTCCCGGAGTGGGGCGACTCCCGGTACGTACGGCTCGTACTGGAGGGGGAGTTGCGGCTCGCCGAGGCCCTGCGGCAGCTGTACGTCCTGCTGCCCGTGCTGGACGACGCCAAGCACTACTGGATCGCCCCCGACGAGGTGGACAAGCTGCTGCGCGCCGGAGACGGCTGGCTCGCCGCGCACCCGGAGAACGCGACGATCACCGCCCGTTACCTGGCCCGCCACAAGCGGCTGACCCAGGTCGCCCTGGAGCGGCTGGAGCTGGTGCGCCTCGCCGAGGTGGACGGCAGTGAGGTCGAGGAGCTCGACAACGCGGTGGACGAAACCAAGGACACCGAAGAGCGGCCCGTGCCGCTGGCGGTGCACCGGCGCGAGGCGGTCCTCGCCGCCCTGCGGGCCGCCGGCGCCGCCCGCGTCCTCGACCTGGGCTGCGGGCAGGGGCAGTTGGTGCAGGCTCTGCTGAAGGACCCGGCGTACACCGAGATCGTCGGCATGGACGTGTCCGTGCGGGCCCTGAACACCGCGGCCAGGCGGCTGGGCCTGGAGCGGATGGGGGAGCGGCAGAGGTCCCGCGTCCGGCTCCTGCAGGGTTCCCTCGCGTACACCGACAAGCGTCTGGCGGGCTACGACGCGGCGGTGCTCAGCGAGGTCATCGAGCACCTGGACGTGGAGCGGCTGCCCGCCCTGGAGTACGCGGTGTTCGGCTCGGCCAGGCCCCGCACGGTCCTGGTGACCACCCCGAACGTCGAGTACAACGTCCGCTGGGAGACCCTGCCCGCCGGGCACGTCCGGCACGGCGACCACCGCTTCGAGTGGACCCGCGCGGAGTTCCGCACCTGGGCGGGCCGCGTGGCCGAACGGTACGGCTACGGCGTGGAGTTCGCGCCCGTCGGCGAGGACGACCCCGAGGTCGGACCGCCCACCCAGATGGCCGTTTTCACCACCACCATCACCACCATCACCACCACCAACGACACCCCGAAGGAGGGCGAGGCGGCATGACCGGCACCGATACCCACCGAACGCGCGCACTTCCCGTCACCGACCTGTCCCTCGTCGTCCTGATCGGGGCCACCGGATCGGGCAAGTCCACTTTCGCCCGCAGGCACTTCAAGCCCACCGAGGTCATCTCCTCCGACTACTGCCGGGGTCTCGTCGCCGACGACGAGAACGACCAGAGCGCCAGCAAGGACGCCTTCGAGGTCCTGCACTACATCGCCGGCAAGCGGCTGGCGGCGGGCCGGCTCACGGTCGTCGACGCCACCAGCGTGCAGGCCGAGTCGCGCCGCCGGCTCGTCGAGCTGGCCCGCGAGCACGACGTACTGCCCATCGCCATCGTCCTCGACCTGCCCGAGGAGGTGTGCGCCGAGCGCAACGCGGGCCGTCCCGACCGGGCGGGCCTGCCCCGCGCCGTCATCCAGCGCCACCGCCGCGACCTGCGCCGCTCGCTGCGCGGCCTGGAGCGCGAGGGATTCCGCAAGGTGCACGTGCTGCGTTCCGCGGAGGAAGTGGAGTCGGCCGAGGTGGTGCTGGAGAAACGCTTCAACGACCTCACCCACCTCACCGGACCCTTCGACATCATCGGCGACATCCACGGCTGTGCCTCCGAGCTGGAGTCGCTGCTCGCCAAGCTCGGATACGAGGACGGAGCCCACCCCGAGGGCCGCACCGCGGTCTTCGTCGGCGACCTCGTGGACCGCGGTCCCGACAGTCCGGGCGTCCTGCGCCGGGTGATGGGCATGGTGAAGTCCGGCAACGCCCTGTGCGTGCCCGGGAACCACGAGAACAAGCTGGGCCGTTACCTGAAGGGCTCCAAGGTCCAGCGGACCCACGGCCTCGCCGAGACGATCGAGCAGCTGGAGGGGGAGCCGGAGGAGTTCGTCCAGGAGGTGCGGGAGTTCATCCGCGGCCTCGTCAGCCACTACGTCCTCGACGGCGGCAGGCTGGTGGTCTGCCACGCCGGGCTGCCCGAGAAGTACCACGGCCGCACCTCCGGCCGGGTGCGCTCGCACGCCCTGTACGGGGAGACCACCGGCGAGACCGACGAGTTCGGCCTGCCCGTGCGCTACCCGTGGGCCGAGGACTACCGGGGCAAGGCCGTCGTGGTCTACGGCCACACCCCGGTCCCGGACACCGCCTGGATCAACAACACCATCTGCCTCGACACCGGCGCCGTCTTCGGCGGCCGGATGACCGCCCTGCGCTGGCCCGAGCGCGAACTGGTCGACGTACCGGCCGAGAAGGTCTGGTACGAGCCGGTCCGGCCGCTCGTCGCCGAGGCACCCGGCGGGCAGGACGGCCGCCCGCTCGACCTGTCCGACGTCACCGGGCGCCGGATCGTCCAGACCCGCCACCTGGGCAACGTCAGCGTGCGCGAGGAGAACGCGGCGGCGGCCCTGGAGGTCATGAGCCGCTTCGCGGTGGACCCGCGGCTGGTGCCGTACCTCCCGCCGACCATGGCGCCGACCGCGACCTCCGGCGAGGACGGCTACCTGGAGCACCCGGCCGAGGCCTTCGCGCAGTACCGCAAGGACGGCATCGCCCAGGTCGTGTGCGAGGAGAAGCACATGGGCTCCCGGGCCGTCGTCCTGCTCTGCAAGGACGCCGACGCGGCACGCGAGCACTTCGGTGTCGAGGGGCCGACCGGTTCCGTCCACACCCGCACCGGGCGGCCCTTCTTCAAGGACCCGGAGGTCACCGAGGAGATACTCGCCCGGCTGCGCTCGGCCGTCGGCGACGCCGGCCTGTGGGAGGAGCTGGCCACCGACTGGCTGCTCATCGACGGGGAACTCCTGCCCTGGTCGCTGAAGTCCACCGGACTGCTGCGCAACCAGTACGCCGCCGTGGGCGCGGCCGCCCGAGCCGTCTTCCCGGACGCGCTCGCCGCCTTGGAGGCGGCCGCCGCCCGGGGCGTCGACACCGGCGAGCTGCTGGAGCGCCAGCGCGAGCGGTCCGCCGACGCGGCCAGGTTCACCGACGCCTACCGGCGCTACTGCTGGACCACCGACGGGCTGGACGGCGTACGGTTCGCGCCGTTCCAGCTGCTGGCCGTGGCCGGGCGCTCGCTGGCGGCCGTACCGCACGACGAGCAGCTCTTCTGGCTGGACCGGCTGGTCGCCGCGGACGAGGCCGCCGGCACCGGCCTGCTGCGCCGCACCGGCCGGATCCTGGTGGACACCGCCGACGAGGACTCCGTGCGGGCGGGCACCGACTGGTGGCTGGAGCTGACCGCCGCGGGCGGCGAGGGCATGGTCGTCAAGCCGCTCCAGGCGTACGCCAGGGACGGCAAGGGCCGGCTGGTCCAGCCGGGCGTGAAGGTGCGCGGACGCGAGTACCTGCGGATCATCTACGGCCCGGAGTACACGCGTCCGGAGAACCTGGAGCGGCTGCGCGGGCGGTTCCTCGGGCACAAGCGCTCGCTCGCCCTGCGCGAGTACGCACTCGGCCTGGAGGCGCTGGACCGGCTGGCTGGGCAGGAACCGCTGTGGCGGGTCCACGAGGCCGTCTTCGCGGTGCTCGCCCTGGAGTCGGAGCCGGTCGACCCGCGGCTCTGACCGCGCGGGACGACGCGGGACGACCCGGGACGACCGGTACGACCGGGACGACACAAGACGACGCACGCGCGTAAAGCGGAGGCCCCCGTACGGCCGCTAATTAGGTCGTATGGGGGAACTTTCGCCCGGAACTCCGGGGAAACCACCGGCGGGATCGTTCATCCAGGGCAGCGGAATGTCCGCGACCCTGGAAGGACGGAACATCACCTATGAAGATGACCGCGCGCGGAAGCATTGCGGCGCTCATGACCTGTATGGCCGCGGCCGGTGCGGCCACCCCGGCCGTGGCGGACGCGGTGCCGGTCGGGGTCCCGCTCGACGCCGTGAAGACCACGCTGGGCGTGGACACCCCGCGCGTGGCCACCGGGGTTCCGGTGCCGGTCGTCGGCGCGCCCGAAGTCCCCCGCCATCACACGGGGGACATGCTCCCCACCCCGCTGCTCCCGACCGTCCCGATCGCCACCGAGCTCGGCAACACCCTCGTCACCTCGCCGGTGCCGAACCTGCTCGGCAGGCCGGAGACGGACGGCGAGGGCTCCCTGGACGCGCCGGCCACGACCATGCACACCCGGACCCCGGGTGCGGTGATCGGCTCCCCGCTGACGATGCCGGACGGCTCCAACTTCGGTCTGCCGAACGTGACGGCGCCCAAGCTGGGCGTCATCGCCCCGGAGCTCACCGGTGCGCCGACGGCCCTGCTCGGCCTCGCTCTGCCCCGCTGAGCCGACGCCACGTCAAAAAGCCGCTCGGTCTGCGAACGTGTACGGCATGGGATTCCATGTCGATTCCGAGACCGGGCGGCTTCGCCGCGTCATCCTCCACCGGCCCGACCTGGAGCTGAAGAGGCTCACACCGAGCAACAAGGACGCGCTGCTCTTCGACGACGTGCTGTGGGTGCGCCGGGCCCGCCAGGAGCACGACGGCTTCGCCGACGTGCTGCGTGACCGGGGCGTCGAGGTCCACCTCTTCGGGGACCTGCTGGGCGAGGCCCTGGAGATCCCGGAGGCGCGACACCTCGTGCTGGACCGGGTCTTCGACGAGAAGGAGTACGGTCCGCTCGCCACCGACCACCTGCGGTCGGTCTTCGACGGGCTGACCTCGGCCGAGCTGGTCGAGGCGCTGGTCGGCGGGATGACCAAGCGGGAGTTCCTGGAGCGGCACGCCGAGCCGGTGTCGGTCCGCTTCCACGTCCTGGAACTCGACGGCTTCCTGCTGGGCCCGCTGCCCAACCACCTCTTCACCCGCGACACCTCCGCCTGGATCTACGACGGGGTCTCCATCAACGCCATGCGCTGGCCTGCCCGGCAGCGCGAGACCGTCCACTTCGAGGCGATCTACAAGCACCACCCGCTCTTCACCTCCTCCGGGGCCTTCCACTACTGGTCGCAGGGGCAGGTCGACTACCCCTCGACCATCGAGGGCGGCGACGTCCTGGTCATCGGCAACGGCGCCGTGCTGATCGGGATGAGCGAGCGCACCACCCCGCAGGCGGTGGAGATGCTGGCGCGCGGCCTGTTCGCCGCCGGTTCGGCGACCTCGATCGTGGCGCTGGACATGCCCAAGCGGCGGGCGTTCATGCACCTGGACACGGTGATGACGATGGTCGACGGAGATACGTTCACTCAGTACGCGGGCCTGGGCATGCTGCGCTCCTACACGATCGAGCCGGGCGACGGGGCGGGCGAGCTCAAGGTGACCGACCACCCGCCGGAGCAGATGCACCGGGCGATCGCGACGGCGCTCGGCCTCGGCTCGATCCGGGTGCTGACGGCGACGCAGGACGTGCACTCGGCGGAGCGCGAGCAGTGGGACGACGGCTGCAACGTGCTGGCCGTGGAGCCGGGCGTGGTGGTCGCGTACGAACGCAACGTCACGACCAACACCCACCTGCGCAAGGAGGGCATCGAGGTGATCGAGATCCCGGGCAGCGAGCTGGGGCGGGGGCGGGGCGGCCCGCGCTGCATGAGCTGCCCGGTGGAGCGGGACGCCGTCTGACAGGGGGGCCTGAGGGGGCTGTATATCAATGCATAGGATCGTATAGACTTCCAGCATCCCCTGTCACCGTGACTCTGGAGCGTCCCCATGGCCACCGACCTCGTCGGCCGCAGTTTCCTCAAGGAGCTCGACTTCACCGCCGCCGAGTTCCGCGGCCTGATCGAGCTCGCCGCCGAACTCAAGGCGGCCAAGAAGGCCGGGACCGAGGAGCGCCGCCTCCAGGGCAAGAACATCGCGCTGATCTTCGCGAAGACCTCGACGCGCACCCGCTGCGCGTTCGAGGTCGCCGCCGCCGACCAGGGCGCCCACACCACCTACCTGGACCCCTCCGGCTCCCAGATGGGCCACAAGGAGTCGGTCAAGGACACCGCGCGGGTACTGGGCCGGATGTTCGACGGCATCGAGTACCGGGGCGAGCGCCAGGACACCGTCGAGGAGCTCGCCGAGCACGCCGGCGTGCCGGTCTTCAACGGGCTCACCGACGACTGGCACCCCACCCAGATGCTGGCCGACGTGCTCACCATGACCGAGCACTGCACCAAGCCGCTGGAGCGCATCGCCTTCGCCTACCTCGGCGACGCCCGCTTCAACATGGGCAACTCCTACCTGGTGACCGGCGCGCTGCTGGGCATGGACGTACGGATCGTCGCGCCGAAGTCCTACTGGCCGGCCGAGCAGGTGGTGGCCGCGGCCCGTGAGCTGGCGGTGACGAGCGGCGCCCGGATCACGCTGACCGAGGAGATCGCCGAGGGGGTCGCCCAGACCGACTTCGTCGTAACCGACATCTGGGTCTCCATGGGCGAGCCCAAGGAGGTCTGGGACGAGCGGATCGCGGCCCTGGCCCCGTACGCCGTCACCATGGACGTGCTGCGCGCCACCGGGAACCCGGACGTGAAGTTCCTGCACTGCCTGCCGGCCTTCCACGACCTCGGCACCAAGGTGGCCCGGGAGATCCACGAGCGGCACGGGCTGGAGTCGCTGGAGGTGACGGACGAGGTGTTCGAGTCCGCGCACTCGGTCGTCTTCGACGAGGCGGAGAACCGGCTGCACACCATCAAGGCCGTGCTCGTCGCCCTGCTGGCCGGGCCTGCCGCATAGTCATGCGGGGCCGTGCCCCTCGGCCCCTTGGCCGCTCGGGCCGGGTGATCACGCCGGGCGGGCGGGCAGGGTGAACCACACGGCCTTGCCGTGCGCGGTGCGGCGGTGGCCGCACGCGGAGCTCAGGGTCCGGATCAGCAGCAGGCCGCGGCCGTGCTCCTGCCAGGGGTCGGGGTGCCTCTCGTCCGGGCGGGCGGTGAGGTCGGCGGGGGGCTGCGGATCGCCGTCGTGGACCTCGACCTGGCAGCCGTTGGCCAGCAGCTCCACGACCAGCTCGATCGGGGCCTCACCGGGGGTGTGCTCGACGGCGTTGGCGACCAGCTCGGCGGTCAGCAGTTCCGCGGTGTCGCTGTCGGCGGACGCCTCGATCTCGGCCAGCGCGGTACGGACGAGGGCGCGGGCGATGGGTACGGCGGCTGCCGTGTGGGGCAGTGCGATCCGCCAGGCGGAGGGGTCGGGCAAGGCGGGACCGTCCGTTCCGGGGGGCGTCGGGGGAAATTCTACTTTCAACCATACGAAGCGGAAATGCCGTGACGTCAGGGCCCCCGAAGCCGCGCGGGACCAGCTCTCCCGGCCGAGCGACTGTCGCGTTTCTGTGACGGCAGTCACGTTCCAGTGATACCTTCGGGAGGGTGAGCCCCTTCCTTGGTTCCACACCAGCGACCGAACGGTGGCGCCACCTGCGGGTGGACCGGCAGGACGGCGTCGCCACCGTCACCCTCGACCGCCCCCGGAAGCTGAACGCGCTCACCTTCGGCGCCTACGCCGACCTGCGCGATCTGCTCGCCGAACTGTCCCGGGAGCGTTCCGTACGCGCCCTCGTGCTCGGAGGCGAGGGCCGCGGCTTCTGCTCCGGCGGCGACGTCGACGAGATCATCGGCGCCACCCTCGCGATGGACACCGCCCAGCTCCTCGACTTCAACCGGATGACCGGCCAGGTGGTGCGCGCCATCCGCGAGTGCCCCTTCCCGGTCATCGCCGCCGTGCACGGAGTCGCCGCCGGGGCCGGGGCCGTCATCGCCCTCGCCGCCGACTTCCGGATCGCCGACCCCACCGCCCGCTTCGCCTTCCTCTTCACCCGGGTCGGCCTCTCGGGCGGGGACATGGGCGCCGCCTACCTGCTGCCCCGGGTCGTCGGGCTCGGCCACGCCACCCGGCTGCTGATGCTGGGCGAACCCGTACCCGCGGCCGAGGCCGAGCGGATCGGCCTGCTCAGCGAGGTCACCGAGGAGGGCAAGGCCCACGCACGGGCCGCCGAGCTGGCCGCACACCTCGCCGCGGGCCCGGCCCTCGCGTACGCGCAGACCAAGGCGCTGCTGACCGCCGAGCTCGACATGCCGCTGGCCGCTTCGGTGGAGCTGGACGCCAACACGCAGGCCCTGCTGATGCACGGCGCGGACTACGCGGAGTTCCACGCCGCCTTCACCGGGAAACGGCCGCCGCAGTGGAAGGGCAGGTAGCCCGGTGACCGCGGGCGCCATGCGGGTCGCCGTCGTCGGCGGGGGACCGGGCGGACTGTACGCCGCGGCCCTCCTGGCCCGGCAGGGGCACACGGTGGAGGTCTGGGAGCGCGGCGCCCCCGACGAGACCTTCGGTTTCGGCGTGGTGCTCTCCGACGAGACGCTCGGCGGCATCGAGCGGGCCGACAGGGTGGTCTACGCGGCCCTGTGCGCGGAGTTCGTGCGCTGGGACGACGTCGAGATCGTGCACCGGGGACGGCTCCTGACCTCCGGCGGCCACGGCTTCGCCGCGCTCGGCCGGCGGCGGCTGCTGGAGATCCTGCACGAACGCTGCGCCGGACTGGGCGTGCGCCTGCACTTGCGCTCCGCGGCGCCGGACGCGGCCGCGCTCGCCGCCTCGTACGACCTGGTCATCGCCGCGGACGGGGTGCACAGCAGCACCCGGCAGCAGGGCGCCGAGCACTTCGGGCCGACCCTGACGAGCGGGCGGTGCCGCTACATCTGGCTGGCCGCCGACTTCGCCTTCGACGCCTTCCGCTTCGAGATCGCGCAGACCGAGCACGGGGTCGTGCAACTGCACGCGTACCCGTTCTCCGCCGACGAGTCGACCGTGATCATCGAGATGCGCGAGGAGGTCTGGCGGGCGGCCGGCTTCGACCTGTGCGACGAGGCGGAATCGGCGGCGCGCTGCGCCAAGATCTTCGGCGAGGCCCTGCGCGGGCGGCCCCTGCACGGCAACCGCTCGGCATGGACACAGTTCCGTACGGTCGTCAACGAGCGGTGGTCCCACGGCAATGTGGCCCTGCTCGGCGACGCGGCGCACACCGCGCACTTCTCCATCGGCTCCGGCACCAAACTGGCGGTGGAGGACGCCCTCGCGCTCGCGGAAGCGGTCGCCCGCGAGCCGGACGTCCCCGCGGCGCTCGCCGCGTACGAGGCCGCGCGGCGCCCCGCCGTCGCCAGCACCCAGCGGGCCGCGGCCGCCAGCATGCGGTGGTTCGAGGAGATCGCCGGGTACGTCGACCAGCCCGCCCGGCAGTTCGCCTTCAACCTCCTCACCCGCAGCCGCCGGGTCACGCACCACAACCTGCGGATGCGTGACACACGCTTCGCGCGCGCCGTGGAACGGGACTTCGGCTGCCCGGACGAGGGAACTCCGCCCATGTTCACGCCGTTCACCCTGCGCGGGCTGACCCTGCGCAACCGGATCGTGGTGTCCCCGATGGACATGTACTCGGCGAAGGACGGGCTGCCGGGCGACTTCCACCTGGTGCACCTCGGCTCGCGGGCGCTGGGCGGGGCCGGCCTGGTGATGACGGAGATGGTGTGCGTCAGCGCCGAGGGCCGGATCACACCCGGCTGCAGCGGCCTGTACACCGCCGAGCAGGGCGCGGCCTGGGCCCGCATCGCCGACTTCGTGCACGCCTCGGCGCCCGGCACGGCCCTCGGGGTCCAGCTCGGCCACGCCGGCCGCAAGGGCTCGACCCGGGCGATGTGGGAGGGCGTGGACGAGCCCCTGCCGGAGGGCAACTGGCCCGTGGTGGCGGCCTCCGCGCTGCCGTACCGGCCGGGCGTCTCGGCCGTCCCGCGCGCGCTCGCGGCCGCCGACCTCGCCGCGATCCGCTCCGACTTCGCCGCGGCCGCCGTCCGGGCCGCCGACAGCGGCTTCGACCTGCTCGAACTGCACTGCGCGCACGGCTACCTGCTGTCCGGGTTCCTGTCCCCGCTGACCAACCACCGCGAAGACGCGTACGGCGGCCCGCTGGAGAACCGGCTCCGCTTCCCGCTGGAGGTCTTCGACGCGGTACGCGCCGTGTGGCCCGCGGACCGGCCCATGACGGTCCGCCTCTCGGCCACCGACTGGGCCGCGGGCGGCACCTCCCCGCAGGAGGCCGTCGACATCGCGGCCGCCTTCGCCGCCCACGGCGCCGACGCCATCGACGTCTCGACCGGCCAGGTGGTCGCGGACGAGGTCCCGGAGTACGGGCGCTCGTACCAGACCCCGTACGCCGACCGCATCCGCAACGCGCTCGGCGTGCCCGTCATCGCCGTCGGCGCGATCTCCTCCTGGGACGACGTCAACTCCCTGCTCCTGGCGGGCCGCGCGGACCTGTGCGCGGTCGGCCGGCCCCACCTGTACGACCCGCACTGGACCCTGCACGCGGCGGCCGACCAGTCCTACGACGGCCCGGCCGCGCCCTGGCCCGCCCCCTACCGGGCGGGCAGCCGCAGACCGCCTACGGGACGCGGCTGAGGCACTCGTGGCACAGGCAGGGCTCCGGGTGCGGCCGGTCGGGCCAGCGCTCGGCGCGGTAGGTCCGTGCGTTCCGCTCCAGACGGGCCGCGCCCGCCACGGCCTCCTCCTCGTCGCCGATCCACGAGAACCCGATGGTCCGCAGCAGGGCCGGGCTGCGCACCAGCCGAGGCCGGAAGGTGTGCAGGTGGCGGGCGGGCACGATCGCGTTGACGAAGCGGGGGCTCTGCCGCGTCCGGCCGGCGACCGAGCAGTACTCCTGGCCGCCGGACCAGCCGCAGACGTACACCTTGGCGCCGCCCTTGAAGGTCTTCGTGCCCGGCCGCTGTCCCTGCCCGCCCTCGCCGTGGCGGCGCCACTGCACCACGTTCGCGGCGATCGTCCACAGGGGTTCCAGCGGCTCGTGCGGCTGCGTGGTGCTCATGCCGCGACGACCTCGACGCGGTCCTCGACCGGGGTGTAGCCCAGGCGCAGGTAGATGCCGTTGCTGGTGGGGTTGGCCAGGTCCGTGAAGAGCAGGACCTCCGAGGCGCCGGCCGCGTACGCCGCTTCGCTCGCCGCGTGTGTGACCCCGGCCGCGTAGCCGCGGCCCCGCTCGGCGGGCGGGGTGTACACCGGGCCGATGCGGGCGGCCGAGCCGACGGGACGGGAGAAGGAGGCCAGCGAGACGGGGATCCCGGCGTGCTCCCACAGCCGGATCCCGCCGTAGGAGATCCGGTCGCGGAGCCGGGCCTCGGACACGGGACCCACCACCCCCGCCTCCTCGTGGAAGGCCGCGATCCACTCCAGGAGCAGCGGGAGGTCGCCCTCGGCGGCGAGCCGGGCCCGCCCCGCCGGGGCGGGATCGGGTGCGACCAGCCCGGCCAGCCGGTAGAGGCGGTTCTCCTCGGCGACCCGGGTGGGCTGCCCCCAGGCCTCGGCCAGCGCCTGCGCGTCGGGGCGGCGGGCGTTGAACCCGTGGACCCCGGCGAGCAGCGGCTCGGTGTCGAGGGCGGCCGCGAGCGCCCGGACCGCCTCCGCGGGCAGCGCGCCGAGCAGCAGCGGGTGGGGCGGGGTGCACAGGAGGCCGCCGCTGACGGCCCCGTCGGCCCCGGTCCACCAGCCGAAGAAGGGGTCGGCCGGCCCGTAGGCGTGCGGGCCGCCCCGCCGCAGCGTGTCGGCGGTGGTCAGCAGGATCGAATGGGAGACGGGTCGCGCCGCCACGGCCGGGCCCGCCGCAGCCAGATAGGCCGCCAGGTCGGAAGTGAAAGTCCAGGTCATGGCCCATCCTCGCGTGGCCCCGAGCCCCCGTGCACCCGAGTTTTCGGGGGTCCTGTGGCGGCTGGGGCCGGTCAAGGCCGGACGAACCCCGCGCCCCGGTCCCGCAGCCGCGCGTGCAGTTCGGCGAAGACCGCCGCCGCGCGGTCGCCCGGCCAGTCCGCCGGGAGCAGCTCGCGCGGCAGCCCCGGGTCGGCGTACGGCAGGCGGCGCCAGGAGTCCAGGGCGAGGAGGTAGCCGCGATAGGCCTCCTCCGGGGAGGGCTCCGGACCCGACTGGAGGGCCCGCAGGACAGGTTCGCGCAGGTCGAGGAATTCCTCGTGCTGCTTGGCCAGGGCCGCCAGGTCCCACCAGCGGCCCACCGCCTCCGCGGTCGGGGCGAAGCCGAGGTGCGCGCCGCGGAAGAGGTCCACGTACGCCGTCAGGTGCAGCCGGTCCAGGGTGTGCCGGGTCTCCCCGTAGAGGTGCGCCGGGGCGATCCACACGCCCGGCGCCACCGCGCCGAAGCCGAGCCGGGCCAGGCGGGAGCGCAGCAGGTGCCGCTTGTGCCGCTCCTGCTCCGGGACGGAGAAGACGGCGACCAGCCACTCCGGCGACGGCTCCGGGGCGCCGTAGATCCGCCGGTCGCCGTCCTCCAGGAGCTGGTGCGCCTCCTCGGAGAGCTCGTACGCCGCCGAGCCGTCCCCGGCGTGCGCCGGCAGCAGGAAGCCGCGCCGCTTGAGCCGGGACACCGAGGAGCGCACCGACGGGGCGTCCACGCCGGCCGCGCCCAGCAGGCGGATCAGCGCGGCCACCGGGACCGGGCCCTCGAAGGACCGCCCGTAGGCTCCGTAGAACGTGACGATCAAAGATCGCGGAGTGTGCTGCTCGACCACGGCTTCACTCTAGATCTCCAGGTCGCGCAGCCGGAAACGCTGGAGCTTCCCCGTGGCCGTGCGCGGCAGCGACGACAGGAAGACGAAGGTGCGCGGGCACTTGTGGGGAGCCAGTTCCGCCCGCATGAAGGTGCGCAGGGCGTCCTCCGTGAGGACGACGCCCTCGCGGGTGACCGTGTACGCCACCACGATCTGCCCGCGGCGCTCGTCCGGGCGGCCGACCACCGCGGCCTCCAGTACGTCGGGGTGGCGCAGCAGCGCCTCCTCGACCTCCGGGCCGGCGATGTTGTACCCCGCCGAGACGATCATGTCGTCGGCGCGGGCGACGTACCGGAAGTACCCCTCCGGGTCGCGGACGTAGGTGTCGCCGGTCAGGTTCCAGCCGTCCCGTACGTACTCTCCCTGCCGCGGATCGGCCAGGTACCGGCAGCCCACCGGCCCGCGGACCGCCAGCAGCCCCGGCTCGTTGTCCGCGACGGGCCGCCCCGCGGCGTCCACCACCCGGGCCTGCCAGCCCGGGACCACCCGGCCCGTCGTACCGGGGCGGATGTCCTCGTCGGCGGCCGAGATGAAGATGTGCAGCAGCTCGGTGGCCCCGATGCCGTTGATGATCCGCAGGCCGGTGCGCTCGTACCAGGCCCGCCAGGTGGCCGCGGGCAGGTTCTCGCCCGCCGAGACGCAGCGCCGCAGCGCCGAGAGGTCGTAGGCGCCCGCGTCGTACGGGCCCAGGGTGTCCAGCATCGACCGGTACGCGGTGGGCGCGGTGAACAGCACCGTCACCCGGTGCTCGGCGAGCGCGGGCAGCAGCCGGCGCGGCGTCGCCTCCTCCAGCAGCAGCGCGCAGGCGCCCGCGCGCAGCGGGAAGACGACCAGCCCGCCGAGCCCGAAGGTGAAACCGAGCGGCGGGCTGCCCGCGAAGACGTCGTCCGGGCGGGGGCGCAGGACGTTGCGGGAGAAGGTGTCGGCGACGGACAGCAGGTCGCGGTGGAAGTGCATGCAGCCCTTGGGCCGGCCGGTGGTGCCCGAGGTGAAGGCGATCAGGGCCACGTCGTCGGCCGAGGTCGGCACGGCCGGGAAGGGGCCCGGACGCTCCCGCGCCAGGCTCAGCAGATCGCCCGGGCCCCCGCCGCCGTACGGGGTGATCCGCAGGCCCGGCACCTGCGCCCTGACCAGGTCGTCCATCACGTCCGCGTGGCACAGCGCGTGCCGTACCTCGGCCATCGCGCACACCGTGGCCAGCTCCTGCGCGCGCTGCTGGGCCAGCACGGTGACGGCCACCGCGCCCGCCTTCATCACCGCCAGCCAGCAGGCCGCGAGCCACGGGCCGGTCGGGCCGCGCAGCAGCACCCGGTTGCCGGGGACGACCCCGAGGTCGGCGGTGAGCACGTGGGCGAGGCGGTCCACCCGGTCGAGGAGTTCCCCGTACGTCCACACCGTGCCGTCGCCGCCGCGGAAGGCCGGGCGGTCCGGGCCGAACCGGGCGACGGTGGCGTCGAGCAGCTCCGCACCGCAGTTCAGCCGGTCGGGGTAGGCCAGTTCGGGGAGCTCGAAGAGCAGCTGCGGCCAGGCGTGCGGGGGCGGCAGATGGTCGCGCGCGAAAGTGTCGGAGTGGGCGGAAGGCTTGAGCTCCAAGGCGGGTTCGCCCCCTTGCAACGGTCCGGCCCCTGCGTGTTGGACCGGAATGGGTGGAGCCGGCCGTGCGGTTGCCACACGAGCGTATCGTCATGGTGACGGCAGTCAACAGGACGCGATAGAGGCGGGGACATTCGGATGACCGGATTCGCGCTCGGGGCGGACCAGGAGGCGTGGTGCGGGCGGCTGCGCGCACTCGCCGGGCAACGGCTGCGGCCGCTGGCGCAGAAGGGGGAGCCGGGGCGGGTCAACCGGCCGCTGCTGGCGGCCCTGGCGGAGGAGGGGCTGCTGGACCGGCTCTTCACGTCGGGGGCGCTGGATCTGTGCCTGCTGCGCGAGTCCCTCGCGTACGGCTGCACGGAGGCCGAGACGGCGCTGGCCCTCCAGGGGCTGGGGGCCTACCCCGTGCTCCGGGCGGGCAGCGCGCAGCAGCGCGAGCGCTGGCTGCCCCCGGTGCGCGCGGGGCGGGCGGTGGCGGCCTTCGCGCTGAGCGAGCCGGGGGCCGGGTCGGACGCGGCCGCGCTGGCGCTCCAGGCGGTGCCGACAGCCGGAGGCTGGCGGCTGAGCGGGGAGAAGTGCTGGATCTCCAACGCCCCGGAGGCCGACTTCTACACCGTCTTCGCCCGCACCGGGGAGGAGCCGGGCGCCAAGGGGGTCACGGCCTTCCTGGTCCCCGGGGACCGGCCGGGGCTGTCGGGGGAGCCGCTGGACATGCTCTCCCCGCACCCGATCGGCTCGCTGCTCTTCGACGGGGTCGAGGTGGGCCCGCACGACCTGCTGGGGGAGCCCGGTCGGGGCTTCCGGGTGGCGATGGACACCCTGAACCTCTTCCGCCCCAGCGTCGGCGCCTTCGCCGTCGGCATGGCCCGGGCCGCGCTGGACGCGACGCTGGCGCACACGGCGGGCCGCAGCGCCTTCGGGGGCGTACTGGGCGACCTCCAGTCGGTGGCCCACCGGGTCGCGGAGATGGCGACCCGTACGGAAGCGGCCCGGCTGCTGGTGTACGCGGCCGCCGAGGCGTACGACGCCGGCTCGCCGGAGGTGCCGCGGCGGGTGGCCATGGCGAAGCTGCTGGCCACGGAGACGGCGCAGTACGTGGTGGACCAGGCGGTTCAGCTGCACGGCGCGTGCGCGCTGCGGCGCGGGCACCTGCTGGAGCACCTGTACCGGGAGGTACGGGCGCCGCGGATCTACGAGGGGGCGAGCGAGGTGCAGCTCACGATCATCGCGAAGGAGCTGTACCGGGAAGTACGGGAGGTGGCCGCGCGATGAGCGTCGAGCGCGTCAATCCGCCCGGGCTGTCCCCGGCGACCGGTTTCTCCCACGCGGTGGTCGCCGAGGGCGGACGGCTGGTGTTCCTGGCCGGTCAGACCGCGCTGGACGCCTCGGGCAAGGTGGTGGGCGAAACCCTGCCGGAGCAGTTCGAGCGGGCCCTGGGAAACCTGCTGGCGGCCCTGGCGGCGGCGGGCGGTACACCGGCCGCTCTGGCGCGGGTCACGGTGTACGCCGTCGACGTGCCGGCCTACCGGCACCACGCCCCCGAACTCGGTCGGATCTGGCGCCGGTTGGCGGGCCGGGACTACCCGGCGATGGCGGTCATCGGGGTGGTCCGGCTGTGGGACGAGCAGGCACTGGTCGAACTGGACGGCGTCGCGGTCCTGCTTTGACAGCTCGCCGCACAGGAGAGAGGGTGGATATGCCCCTTTTGTAGACTCCGTCTTCCATACTCGGAGGTGCATGGATATGCGCCGTGGGTTCGTTGCGGCAGCCGTGGCAGGGGCCGCCGGGATCACGCTCGGCCTGATGCCCGTCAGTGGTGCTTTCGCCGCGGCTCTTCCGCAGACCGTCCAGCAGAACTTCAGGTGTTCCGACAACTGGAACGGCGATCGATGGCGGGACTGCTGCGATCGCGACTGGAACAACCGCCCCAGCTGGTGCTGGGACCAGGACGACTGGAACAACGACAGCTGGAACAACGGCTGGCACAACAGCAACTGGCACAACAGCAACTGGAACAATGACAGTTGGCACGACAGCCGGCACGACGGCAACTGGAACAACAACAACAACGACTGGCACGGCAACTGGAACAACAACGACTGGCACGACAACGGTAACTGGAACGGCTGGAACCGCTGATCGCTCACCGTCCCCCCTGCCCACCTCCTCCTCGTGACGCCCGTGGCGCGCTCCGCGCGCGCCACGGGCCACGGGCCGTCCGGGCGTGGAAGGTCAGGCGCCGGCGAGGAGGTTGCCCATCCAGTCCTCGATGCCCGCCACGGTGCGCGGGAGGGCGCCCGACATCAGGCGGGCCCCCGTCGAGGTGATCACCAGGTCGTCCTCGATGCGCACCCCGATGCCGCGCAGCTCAGGCGGGAGGGTTTCGTCGTCGGGCTGGAGGTAGAGGCCCGGTTCGACCGTCAGGACCTGGCCCTCCTCCAGGACGCCGTCCAGGTACGTCTCGGCCCGCGCCTTCGCGCAGTCGTGGACGTCGAGTCCCAGCATGTGCCCGCTGCTGCACAGGGTGTAGCGCCGGTGCAGGTCGCCCTCCGGGTGCTTGAGCACCCCCCACTCCGCCAGACCCTCCGCGATCACGCGCATTCCGGCCCGGTGGAAGTCGCGGAAGCTCGCGCCCGGCCGCAGTGCGGCCATGCCCGCCTCCTGGGCGGCCAGGACCAGTTCGTAGACCTGCCGTTGGACCGGTGAGAAGCGCCCCGAGAGCGGGAGGGTGCGGGTGATGTCGGCCGTGTACAGGGTGTCGGTCTCCACGCCCGCGTCCAGCAGGAGCAGTTCGTCCCCGTTCAGCCGCCCGTCGTTGCGGATCCAGTGCAGGACGCAGGCGTGCGCGCCGGAGGCCGCGATCGTGTCGTAGCCGGTGCCGTTGCCCTCCGCCCGGGCGCGCAGGCCGAAGACCCCCTCGATCCACCGCTCCCCGCGCGGGTGGGCCAGCGCGCGCGGCAGGGCCCGTACGACGTCCTCGAAACCGGCCGTGGTGTGGTCGACGGCCAGTTGCAGCTGCTCGACCTCCCAGGCGTCCTTGACCAGGCGCAACTCGGAGAGTGTGGCGGCCAGTTCGCCGTCGGTCGCGGCGTTGCGGCCCGCGGGTGAGCCCAGCGTGTCCAGATGGGCGCAGCGCAGTCCCGTCAGCCGCTCGGCCTCGGCGAGGTCGGGGCGGCGGCCGACCCAGAACTCCCCGTACCGGCGGTCCCGGTAGAACTCCTCGTTGCCGCCCGCGCGCGGGGAGCGCGGGCGCAGGTAGAGGACGGCCTCGTGCGCGTGCGGGCCCGCGGGCTCCAGTACCAGGACGTGGCCCACCTGGTCCTCGCCCGTCAGTCCCGTCAGCCAGGCGTAGGCGCTGTGCGGGCGGAAGCGGTGGTCGCAGTCGTTGGAGCGGACCTTCAGCTCCCCGGCCGGGACGATCAGCCGCTCGCCGGGGAAGCGGGCCGAGAGGCGGGCGCGGCGGGCCGGGGTGACGGCGTACGCCGGAATCCGGCTGGAGTCGGGCAGGGGAGAGGGCGCCCAGTCGGACGCCATGAACCGGGACAACTCCGCGGAGACGGGCAGGTCATGGCTGCCGATGTTGAGCCCGGCGGTGGGGCGGGAGGGGGTGTCGGTCACGGGGGCTCCCTCAAGAAGATGCGAACTGGTGGGCGCACAGGGCTTGTCAGTGCAATTTCACATTACTATGTTACAGCTCACACCGCGGCGCGTTAATCCCCGTCAAACGCCGTGTGAAGCAGGGCAGTTCACGCACCACCCCCCACTTCAGCCTCCCCACTCAGGAGTTCTCGGTGCTCAAGCACAGAGCTGTGCGTTCTTCCTTCCTCGCCTCCGCCGTCGCCGTGACCCTCCTTGCCTCCGCCGGGCAGGCCGTCACGCAGGCGGCCGAGACCCCGGCCCCGGTTTCCGCCCCGGCGCCGGCCGCGTTCGCCGGTGCCCAGGCGCCCGGCGCCGCGGGGAACCCGTTCGACGAGGTCGACCACCTCGCCTCGCCCAAGGAGGCCGCGCCGGCGACGGCCCAGGCTCCCGGCGGGCTGGCGGCCGACGGCCGCGTCCCCGGGGCCGCCCCGGCCGCCGCCGCTCCCGCCGAGCGTACGGAGAAGAGCCGGGGGCTCGCCGCCGCCCAGGCCGCGCCCACCGCGAAGAGCGTCGCCGCAGGCGTCCCCTGCACCCTCGACGGGATCACCCGCCTCACCCCCGAGCAGTTCGCCGACTTCCTGGCCGACCCGGCCGTCACCGCCGACGGCTGTCTGCGCGGACTGATCTGGACCTGGGACGCCCGCCTGGCGCCCGTCATGTCCGACGCGCACGTCCAGGCCGTCTCCCGCCGGATATCCGGCCTGGCCGCCGCTCACGACGGCCGTAACTCCTCCCACCTGGAGGAGATGTTCACCTACCTGCACGCGTCCGTCTACCACGACTTCTCGCGCTCCGAGATCGACCTCACCGACGCCGCGACCGTCGACGCCATGCGCCGGGCCATCGCCGACTTCGGCGACGCCGCGCACACCTTCGACGTCACCGCCTCCAACGCCCGGACCCTGCGCGAGGCCCTCTACGCCACCGGCCCCGGCCTGCGCCAGTACCAGATCGGCCTCGTCAAGAAGGTCCTGGCCACCCTGGACGCGTCGCACACCGCGACCAACCGCGACGGGGCCTGGGGCGGCGCGGTCCTCGCCGCCCTCACCGTCAACTACCTCGGCGTGTACCCGGGCAACCAGGACAGCGCCTTCCACGCGGCGGCGAAGGCCGACGCCGGCTACCGGGCCGCGTTCAAGGCCTTCGCCGGGTACACCCACCTCAAGGGGACCGTCAACGACTGGGCGGCCCGCGACGCGCTCGGCGAGTACGGCCGCTTCGGTCAGATCGACGGCCTGCGGGACCCGATCGTCGCCGACCTCGGCGGCCTCCTGGGCCAGGTCAAGACCGCGTGGGGCAACGGCAGCGAGCAGTGGGCCAAGATCGTCTCCTGGCTCAACACCTACGAGGCGTGCAAGCCGTACGGGGTGTGCAAGGAGGACATCGAGAAGATGCTCTTCCCGAACACCTACCTCTACGACAACGGCGCCATCAAGGTCCGCACGGCCCTGGACCGGGCCACCGTCGACCAGCTCTACTACGCGAGCAAGCAGGTCAAGACGCAGTTCCACCGGGTCATCGGGACCGACCAGCCGCTGGCCGGCGACCCCAACACCACGCTGAACATCGTGCTGTACGCCTCGCGCGCCGACTACGTGACCTACCAGACGATGCTGAACGGCTACGGCACCAACAACGGCGGCATGTACATCGAGAACGGCGCCACCTTCTACACGTACCAGCGCCGCGTCCCGCAGGACTCCTCCCTCACCCTCGAGGAGCTCTTCCGCCACGAGTACACGCACTACCTCAACGGCCGCTTCGCCGTCCCCGGCTCCTTCGGACAAGGTCCCTGGTACGAGAGCGACCGTACGACGGCCATGGACGAGGGCACCGCCGAGTTCTTCGACGGCGCCACCCGTGACAACGGCATCGCCGTCCGCAAGTCCCTGGTGAAGGGCATCATCAGCGACACCGCCGGCGGCGGCCCGCGGATGTCGATCGAGCAGCTGCTCAACGCCACCTACGACGGCGACGGCTTCCGCTTCTACAACTACGCGGGCACGTTCTTCGAGTTCCTGTGGACCGAGAAGCCCTCGCTGCTCCGCGAGATGTACACCCACCTGCGCGCCAACGACGTGGCCGGCTACGACGCCTGGCGCTACCGGATGGGCGCGGACAGCTACCTGCAGCGCGACTACAACAAGTTCCTGGACACCCAGATCGCCAAGGTGGACCAGCTCTTCGTCCCGAACACCTCCTTCACGCCCAACGACCAGCTGCGCGACGCGGCGCTCGCGTCGGTGAAGTCGGCCTTCGCGACCGCCACCTACAACACGCCGGACTGCGTGGAGAACGGCGACGCCGGCAAGCGCCGGTTCACCTGTACCGGCCGGATCTCGGCGAACCTGAAGAACTGGCGCAGCGACGACCAGAACTTCAAGGACATGTCCGAGACGGTGGACTACTTCATCCTCGACCGGGCGGGGGCGGCCTCGAACAACCTGGCCGACATGAACTGCTCCTTCGGTGCGGTGGAGGTCTGGACCAACCACGTCGCCGCCACGTCGAGTTACAGCTGTGAGGGCCCGCTCCGCAGCTGATCCGCTCCGGGCCGGTCCCGTATGAGAACGGGGCGGGACCGGCCCGGGCCACCCTAGGCACTCCCTAAAGAATGTGACATATTACTGCCATGGACGTCGTGATCATTGGCGCCGGCGTCGTCGGAGCCGCATGCGCGTACTACGCGAGCCGCTCCGGACTCTCCGTGGCCGTCGTCGACCGCGGCCCGGTCGCGGGCGGTACGACCGGCTCCGGGGAGGGCAACCTGCTCGTCTCCGACAAGGAGGCCGGCCCGGAACTGGACCTCGCGCTCCTGTCCACCCGGCTCTGGCGGGAACTCGCCGCCGTCCTCCCGCGGCCGATCGAGTACGAGCCCAAGGGCGGGCTCGTCGTCGCCCGGGACGAGACCACCGTCAAGGCGCTGCGCGGCTTCGCCGACGGCCAGCGCGCGGCCGGGGTCGACGCCGTAGAGGTGGGCCCGGACGCGCTCCACGACCTGGAGCCGCACCTGGCCCCGGGCCTGGCGGGCGGCTTCCACTACCCGCAGGACGCCCAGGTCCAGCCGGCCCAGGCCGCGGCCCGGCTGCTCGCCGCCTCGGGCGCCGAGCTGTACCTCGGCGAAGAGGTGACGGAGGTCCTCCTGGGGCGCGGCGGGGTACGAGGGGTCCGCACCGCGCGCCGGGAACTGCTCGCCCCGGCGGTCGTCAACGCGGCGGGCACCTGGGGCGGCGCCGTCGCCTCCCTCGCCGGGACCGCGCTGCCCGTCCTGCCGCGCCGCGGCTTCGTCCTGGTGACGGAACCGCTGCCGAGGGTGGTCCGGCACAAGGTCTACGCCGCCGACTACATCGCGGACGTCGCCAGCGACTCCGCGGCCCTGCAGTCCTCGGCGGTGGTCGAGGGCACCCCGTCGGGTCCGGTGCTGATCGGCGCGACCCGTGAGCGGGTCGGCTTCGACCGGTCCCTCTCGATGGAGGCACTGCGCCGCCTGGCCACCCAGGCGGCGGAGCTCTTCCCCGTCCTGGCCGGGGTGCGGGTGCTGCGCACCTACCACGGCTTTCGCCCGTACCTCCCCGACCACCTCCCGGCGATCGGCCCGGATCCCCGGGTGCCGGGCCTGCTGCACGCCTGCGGCCACGAGGGCGCGGGCATCGGCCTGGCCCCCGGTACCGGCGCCCTGATCGCCGCGGCCCTGACGGGCGCCGAACCCCCGCTCCCCTTGAACCCGTTCCGCCCCGACCGCTTCGCGGAGGCAGCCGTATGAAGGCAGAGAACCGCGACCGCACCCCCCGCTCGCTGGTCGGCGGCAGCCCGGCGGCGACGTACGGCATCGGCTTCGACGGCCGGGAACTGCCCGCGCAGGCGGGGCAGAGCATCGCCGCGGTGCTGTGGGCCGCCGGGATCCTCGCCTGGCGGACCACCCGCGAAGGAGGCGCCCCGCGGGGTGCGTTCTGCGGGATCGGCAGCTGCCACGACTGCCTCGTCACCGTCAACGGTCGCCCCAACCAGCGCGCCTGCCTGCTCCCGGCCCACCCCGGGGACACCGTCACCACCCAGGAGGGAACCGGCCATGCCGACCTCGCCGTCTGAGCCGGCCGCGCCGACCGGGAGGACCGGGCCGGCCGCGCCGGCCGGGGCGGCTGACCTGGCCGTCGTCGGCGCCGGGCCCGCCGGGCTCGCCGCCGCAGTGACCGCCGCCGGACTCGGGCTCCGTGTCACCCTGCTGGACGCGGGGGAGCAGCCCGGCGGGCAGTACTACCGGCACCCCGCGCCCGGGCTGGGTGCGGCCCGGCCCGAGGCGTTGCACCACGGGTGGGCCGACTTCGCGACCCGCGAAGCCGCACTGCGCGCCCATGTGTCGGCCGGCCGGATCAGTCACCTTCCGGGCCACCACGTCTGGTCGGTCGTCCCGGACGGCTCCGGCTGGATGCTGCACGCGGTGGCCGGTCACGGCCCCGAGGAGCGCGCCGTGGGTGTCCCGGCGAAGGCCGTGCTGCTCGCCACCGGGGCCTACGAGCGGCAACTGCCCTTCCCCGGTTGGACCCTGCCCGGGGTGGTCGGAGCCGGCGGGGCCCAGGCCATGCTCAAGGGCGGGCTCGTGCTTCCGGGCAAGCGGGTGGTCGTCGCCGGGAGCGGGCCGCTGCTGCTCGCCGTGGCCGGTTCGCTGGCCGCCGCCGGGGCCACCGTGCCCGCCGTGGTGGAGGCGGCCTCGTACACCGGCTACGCCGGCAAGGCCCCCGCCCTGCTGCGCAACCCCGGCAAGCTCGCCGAAGGCGCCACGTACGGCAGCGCCCTGCTGCGCCACCACATCCGCCTGCTCACCCGGCACGCCGTCACCGAGGCGCACGGCGCCGACCGCGTCGAGGCCGTGACCGTGGCCCGCCTCGACCGGGACTGGCGCCCGGTCCCCGGCACCGCCCGCCGCATCCCCTGCGACGCCCTCGCGGTCGGCCACGGTCTGGTGCCCCAGCTGGAGCTGGCCACCGGCCTCGGCTGCGCCACCCGCCGCAGCGCCGACGGAACGATCGCGCTGGAGCTGGACGCCGGACAGCGGACCTCCGTCCCCGGCATCTGGTCGGCCGGCGAGACCGGCGGTATCGGCGGCGCCCAACTGGCCCTGGCCGAGGGCGAACTGGCCGCCCTCGCGATCGCCGGCCGGCCCGCCCCCGCCCGGCTCGCCCGCCGCCGCGCCCGGCTGCGCGCCTTCGCCGACGCGATGGCCGCCGCCCACCGCCCCGGTGAGGGCTGGACGGACTGGCTGCGCGACGACGCCGAGGTGTGCCGCTGTGAGGAGGTCCCGGCCGGCCGGATCCGCGAGGCCGTGCGCGAGCTGGGCGCGCGGGACGCCCGTACCGTCAAACTGCTCACCCGGGCGGGCATGGGCTGGTGCCAGGGCCGCATGTGCGGACCGGCCGTCTGCGCCCTCGCCGGGGACGGGCCCGCGCCCGACCGCAGGCCGCTGTCCTGCCCGGTTCCGCTGGCGCACCTCGCGCAACTGCCCGCGAGCGAGCGCTGATCAGACGTCCCGCGGCTCTTGTGGCCGTCGTATACGGACTAGTAAAATGTCACACACCACTCTAGGGAGCTCTCTCATGACCAACGCGCACACCCCCGCGCCCGCGTCCACCCGCAACCGCCCGTGGCACGGAATCATGGTCGCCACCGCGCTGCCCCTGCGCGAGGACCTCTCCATCGACTACGACGCCTACGCCGAGCACGTGGCCTGGCTCATCGCCAACGGCTGCGACGGCGTGGTCCCCAACGGCTCCCTCGGGGAGTACCAGACCCTGACCGACGAGGAGCGGGCGCGCGTGGTCCGTACCGCCGTCGAGGCCGCGGGCGACGGCGCCCGCGTCATGCCCGGCGTCGCCGCCTACGGCAGCGCCGAGGCCCGCCGCTGGGCCGACCAGGCCGCCGAGGCGGGTGCCGGCTCCGTCCTGCTGCTGCCCCCCAACGCCTTCCGCGCCGACGAAGCGACCGTCCGCGCCCACTACGCCGAGGTCGCCGGTGCGGGCGTGCCCGTCGTGGCGTACAACAATCCCATAGACACCAAGGTGGACCTGACCCCGGCGCTGCTCTCCCGCCTGCACGCGGACGGCTCCATCGTGGCCGTCAAGGAGTTCTCCGGCGACGTGCGCCGCGCGTACGAGATCGCCGAACTCGCCCCGGGCCTGGACCTGCTCATCGGCGCCGACGACGTGCTCCTCGAACTCGCCCTCGCCGGCGCCGTCGGCTGGATCGCCGGCTACCCCAACGCGCTGCCGCGCTCCTGCGCCGCCCTCTACCGGGCTGCCGTGGCCGGCGACGTCGCCACCGCCCTGCCGCTCTACAAGTCCCTGCACTCCCTGCTGCGCTGGGACTCCAAGACCGAGTTCGTCCAGGCCATCAAGCTCTCCATGGACCTGGCCGGCCGGCCCGGCGGCGCCACCCGCCCGCCCCGCTTCCCGCTCACCGGCGAGATCGAGGCCGCCGTCCGCTCCGCCACCGAGAAGGCCCTGGCCGAAGGCCTCAACTGACCGACGACGTATCCGGCCCGATCGGGAGATCGGCCGGACAGGTCCCGACCCGCCGGGGGGAACCCATGCGCACGCGCCACATCTACCACGCGGTGGACTCACACACCGAGGGCATGCCCACTCGGGTGATCACCGGGGGAGTCGGGGTGATCCCCGGCGCCACCATGGCCGAGAAGCGGCTCCACTTCATCGAGCACCTGGACCACGTCCGGACCCTGCTCATGTACGAGCCGCGCGGCCACTCCGCGATGAGTGGCGCCATCCTGCAGCCCCCCACCCGCCCCGACGCCGACTTCGGGGTGCTCTACATCGAGGTGTCGGGTCTGCTGCCGATGTGCGGGCACGGGACCATCGGGGTCGCCACCGTCTTGGTCGAGACCGGGATGGTGCCCGTCGTCGAGCCGGTCACCACCGTCCGGCTCGACACCCCCGCGGGGCTGGTGAGCGTGGACGTCCGGGTCGAGGACGGGGCCGCCGCCGCCGTCACCCTCACCAACGTGCCCTCCTTCTGCGCCGGGCTCGACCTCAAGGCCGACGTCCCCGGCCACGGCACGGTCACCTATGACCTCGCCTACGGCGGCAACTTCTACGCCTTCGTCGAGCTCGACGCCCTCGGCCTGCCCTTCGACCGGGCCCGCAAGGACGAGCTGCTCGCCGCCGGGCTCGCGATCATGGACGCGATCAACGCCTCCGAGCACCGGCCCGTCCACCCCGAGAACCCCTCCATCTCCGGGGTCAAGCACGTCTACCTCGCCGCCCCCGGCTCCGACGGCCGCCGCTCCCGGCACGCCATGGCCATCCACCCCGGCTGGTTCGACCGCTCACCCTGCGGTACGGGAACCAGCGCGCGCATGGCCCAGCTGCATGCCCGGGGGCTCCTGGAGATCGGCGCCGACTTCGGCAACGAGTCCTTCATCGGCACCGAGTTCACCGGCCGGCTCATCGCGCAGACCACCGTCGGCGGGCTGCCGGCCGTCGTGCCCACCGTCACCGGGCGGGCCTGGATCACCGGCACCGCCCAGTACTTCCTCGACCCCACCGACCCCTTCCCCGGAGGGTTCCTGCTGTGACGACCGTAAGAACGGTGGACTACCACACCGCCGGCGAGCCCTTCCGGATCGTGGACCTCACCTCCGACGGGCCCGCCCCCGCACCCGGTGACACGGTCGCCGAGCGCTGCGCCACCGCCATCGGGCCCGGGGGATCGGGTACGGCCCCGCGCCGGGGACCGCTGGACGACGTACGGCGGCTGCTGGTGCAGGAGCCGCGCGGGCACGCCGGGATGTACGGCGGGTTCGTCGTGCCGCCCGACGACGACGGGGCACACTTCGGGGTGCTGTTCTGGCACAAGGACGGCTACTCCACCGCCTGCGGGCACGGCACCATGGCGCTCGGCGCCTGGGCCGTGGACACCGGCCTGGTCGCCGCCCCCGACGACGGGGACGCGCAGGTCCGCATCGACGTGCCGTCCGGGCGGGTCACCGCCACCGTGCACCGGGACGGGGGCCGCACCACCGGGGTCACCTTCCGCAACGTCCCCGCCCGGGTGGGCGCCCGCAAGGTGCCGGTCGCCACGTCGCTGGGCCTGGCGGAGGTGGACATCGCGCACGCCGGGGCCTGCTACGCCTCGCTCCGGGCGCGGGACCTGGGCCTGGGCGTCTCCCGGGCCGAACTGCCCGCGCTGGTACGGGCCGGGCAGGAGGTCCGGGCCGCGCTCGCCACCCACCCCGCCACCTGGCACCCGGACGGCCCGCTGCTCTCCGGGGTCTACGGGGTGGTCCTGTACGAGGAGTTGGCCGACACCCCGTTCGGGCCGCACCAGCGCAATGTCACCGTCTTCGCGGACGGGCAGGTCGACCGCTCGCCCTGCGGCTCCGGGACCTCGGCGCGGCTCGCGCTGCTGGCCGAGGACGGCCGGTTCGGGGCGGGGGAGGACCTCCTCCACGAGTCGGTGACGGGCACGGTGTTCACCGGCCGGATGCTGGAGGGCGGCGTCACCGAGGTCACCGGCACCGTGTACCGCACCGGGGAGCACACCTTCACGGTCGACCCGTACGACGCGCTCGGCACGGGGTTCTCGCTGTGACGGGCCACGCAGCGACGGCGGGGATCGCGCAGCTCGGCGCCGAGGACATGGCCGGGCTGCTCACCCCGGCCGCCGCGGCCGACGCGCTGGCCGAGGCCCTGCGGGCCGGGCTGGACCCGGAGGCGTGCCCGCAGCGCACCGCGCTCACGGTGCCGGGCGGGGAACTGCTGCTGATGCCGGCCGCGACCGGTGCGTACGCCGGGGTCAAGATCGCCGGGGTCGCGCCGGACAACCCGGGCCGCGGGCTGCCCCGGATCACCGGGTCCTACCTGCTGCTGGACGGCCCGACCCTGCGCCCCCTGGCCCTGCTCGACGGGGCGGCGCTGACCGCCCTGCGCACCCCGGCGGTGTCGGCCCTGGCCCTGCGGTACCTGGCCCCGGCGGGGCGGGCGCTGCGGCTGGTGCTCTTCGGGGCGGGGCCGCAGGCGTACGGGCACCTCGAAGCGGTGCTGGCGCTGGGGCCGTTGGCCGAGGCCGTGGTGGTCGCGCGGCGGCCCGAGGGGGCGCGGAAGCTGGCCGAGTACGCCCGTACGCTGGGGGTCCGGGCCAGGACCGGGACCGCCGGGGACGTGGCCGAGGCCGATCTGGTCGTCTGCTGCACCACGGCCCGCGAACCCCTCTTCGACGGGCGCCTGGTGGCCCCGGGCGCGACGGTCGTCGCCGTCGGCTCGCACGAGCCGCAGGCCCGCGAGACCGACACGGCGCTGGTGCGGCGCGCCGCGGTGTACGTGGAGTCGCGTGCGGCGGCGCTGCGGGAGGCGGGGGACCTTCTGGTGCCGGAGGCGGAGGGCGCGATCGGGCCCGGTCATATCAGCGGCACCCTGGCTGACCTGGTGTCGGGCCGGATGCCGGCGGGCGGGGCGGCGAGTTGTCCACAGCTCTTCAAGAGTGTGGGCATGGCCTGGGAGGATCTCGCTGTGGCGGTGGCGATGTACGTCGCCGCCGGGGCCAACAGCGCAACGTGACATTGTACGCTGTTGCCCTGCACGTCGGTGGCGTGAAGGGTCTCGGAGGAAAAGCAATGGGCGACCTGAAGCAGCACAGTCTCATCAAGGCTCAGGAACGGCTTCGCGACCAGGTCGGCCACGCCCTTCGAGCAGCCCTGATAGCGGGTGAACTGCGCCCGGGCAGCGTCTATTCGGCGCCCGGCCTCGCCGCCGAACTCGGCGTTTCGGCCACCCCGGTGCGCGAGGCCATGCTCGACTTGGCCCGCGAAGGCCTGGTCGAGCCGGTCCGCAACAAGGGCTTCCGGATCACCGAGGTCAGCGAACGCGACCTGGACCAGTACACCGAACTGCGCACGATGATCGAGGTCCCCACCATCGGCCGGGTCGCGAGAATGGCCACGCCCGGGCAGTTGGAGGCGCTGCGCCCCATCGCCGAGGAGATCGTCACCAGCGCGCGCGAGCACAACCTCATCGGCTACCTGGAGGCGGACCGCCGCTTCCACCTCAGCCTGCTGGCGCTCGCGGGCAATGACCGGCTCGTCGAGACGGTCGGCGACCTGCGCAAGCGCTCCCGGCTGTACGGCCTGACGGGCCTGGACGAGGCCGGCAAGCTGGTCTCCTCCGCCGAGGAGCACATCGAGCTGCTCGACCTGATGATCGCCGGCGAGGCCGACGCGGCCGAGGAGTGCATGCTGCGCCACCTCGGCCACGTCCGCTCCCTGTGGGCCCAGGGCCGCGACGAGCCGGTCGGCCGCACGACGTCCCGCCTGGGCTCGGGCCTCTAGTGCTGTGACCGGACCCGTTCGCCGGGTCGCTCGTCGTGCTGGTTGGAGGTGACGACACCTCCAACCCATGACCCGTTCCCGGGTGTCAGGGCACGAGCACGATCTTGCCGCGCACTCGGCCGCTCTCACTCAGCGCGTGCGCCTTGGCCGCCTCGGTCAGAGGCAGCGTCTCCGCTACGGACGGGCGTACGCCGGCGCGGTCCACCAGGTCGGCGAAGCCGGCCAGGTCGGCCGGGGTCGGTTCGAGGTAGTACTCGAGGAACCGCACGCCGTTCGCCTGCGCCTGCTCCGTCACGGCCGTCCGGTCGACCCCGACGCCCACGACGTCGATGAGGATGCCGCCGCGCTTGAGCGTGCGCAGCGACCTCGGCCCGTACTCCTTGCTGATCGTGTCGAGCACCACGTCCACGTCGCGCAGGCTCGTGAAGTCGGCCGTCGTGTAGTCGATGAGTTCGTCCGCGCCGAGCTCGCGCAGGAAGGCGTGCTTGGCCGTCCGGGCCGTGCCGATCACGTACGCCCCGCGCGCCTTGGCGATCTGGACGGCGAAATGTCCCACGCCGCCCGCCGCCGCGTGCACCAGAACGCGCTGACCGGGCTGCACCTGGGCGATGTTCACCAAGGTCTGGTAGGCGGTCAGGCCCGCGATGCCCAGTGCCGCCGCGTGCACGTGATCGAGGGTGGTGGGTTTGGCGGCTATGGAGGTCTCGGGCACGAGCACGTAGTCGGCGTGGCTGCCGCGCGGCGGGGTCACCCATCCGAACACTTCGTCCCCGGGTCGGAAGCCGCTCGCTCCTTCACCGATCTCGTCCACGACTCCGCTGAACTCGTGTCCCAGGACGAAGGGCGGCTCTCCGAACCACTGCACGTGCCCCGCGCGGACCTTCCAGTCCGCCGGGTTGATGCCCGTGGCATGCACGCGCACGAGCACCTCACCGGGCGCGGGGCTGGGCCGGTCGGCCTCCGCGACTTCGAGAACTTCCGGACCGCCAAAGGAAAACTGCTTGATCACTCGCATGTGATCATTCTCAACGAACGCCGTCGATTGCACAGCGGGCCAGGGCCGGGCTTCCTCAGCCCTCCAGCCAGGGCCGGCGTCCCGGTCCGGTCGGGTGGGTGCCCGTGACGCCCATGACCACCGAATAGAGGCTGGTCTCGGCGGTGATGAAGAGGCGGTTGCGCTTGGCGCCGCCGAAGGAGATGTTGGCCACCGCCTCGGGGACGTTGAGCCGCCCGATCAGGGTGCCGTCGGGGTCGTAGCAGTGCACCCCGTCGCCCATCGCGGCGACCCAGAGCCGGCCGCCGTCGTCGAAGCGGAGGTTGTCGAAGCGGGCCTTGCCGGGGGCCGCTTCGGCGAAGACCTTGCCCTCGGACAGCGTGCCGTCATCGCGTACGTCGAAGACCCGCAGGAAGCCCGCCCGGGTGTCGGAGACGAACAGCTGCCGCTCGTCGTCCGAGAAGACGAGCCCGTTCGGCGCGCCGAAACCGTCGGCCACCAGCCGCACTTCGCCCGTGGCCGGATCGATGCGGTAGACGTTGTTGGAACCGATCTCGCTCTGCGCCCGATAGCCCTCGTAGTCGCTGGTGATGCCGAAGTCCGGGTCGGAGAACCAGATCGAACCGTCGGATTTCACCGCCGCGTCGTTCGGGCTGTTCAGGCGCTTGCCCTGCCACCGCTGCGCCAGCACCGTGATGCTGCCGTCGTGTTCGGTGCGCGTCACGCGGCGGTTGCCCTGCTCGCAGGTGATCAGCCGGCCCTGGCGGTCGAGGGTGTTGCCGTTGGTGTGCCCGGCGGAGCGGCGGAAGACGCCGACGGCGCCCGTCTCCTCGTCCCAGCGCAGCATCCGGTCGTTGGGGATGTCGCTCCACACGACCTGCCGCCAGGCCGGCACGTAGATCGGCCCCTCGGCCCAGCGGCAGCCGGTGTACAGGACCTCCAGGGCGTCGTCACCGTTCATGCACCGTCCGGTCCGGAACCGGTCGTCGAACATTTCGTACAGTCCGGGGCGCTCGCTGGTCATGGGGCCCTTCCCTTCCTACAGCCGATACCGCCGAATGTGATCCGGCCTGTAGTGAAGATTGCAGGATGATCTACGGTCGCCACAAGAAGATTCCAGATGGAGAGTTGTGGATCACACCACCGCTTACCCTGCGGGAATGATCAAGCCGATAGAACTCGTGATATTCGACTGCGACGGTGTCCTGGTCGACAGTGAACGCCTCGCCGTACGCCTCCAGGTGGAGCTCGGGGCGGAGTTGGGCTGGCCGCTGACCGCCGACGAGGTGATCGAGCGGTTCATCGGGCGCGCCAAGGAGTCGATCGTCGAGCAGCTCGCCGAGCGGCTCGGCGCGCAGACGGCCGGGCTCTGGTGGAAGCTGCTCATCGAGCGGCACCGGGACGCGGTGGACCTCGGGCTCGACCCGGTGGACGGGCTCCCCGAGGCGCTCGCCGCACTCACCCTGCCGACCTGTGTCGCGTCCAGCGGTTCGCACGAGAAGATGCGCCACACCCTGGGCCGCACCGGGCTGTACGCCCACTTCGAGGGCCGTATCTACAGCGCGAGCGAGGTCTCCCGCGGCAAGCCCGCCCCGGACCTCTTCCTGCACGCCGCCCGGCAGATGGGCTTCGACCCGCAGGTGTGCGCGGTGGTCGAGGACAGCGGCCCGGGCGTGCATGCGGCCAGAGCGGCCGGGATGCGCGTCTTCGGCTACTCCGGGGGTCCGACGCCCGCCGAGCGCCTCGAAGGTCCCGCGACGGTCGTCTTCGACGACATGCGCAAGCTGCCGGAGCTGCTCATCGCACGCTGACACCGACCCGCCCCCGGGGCCTCCGGCGGGCAGGCCCCCGGGCACTGCCAACACCGCCGCCGGGGGCGGGATTTGGACACGGCTGGGTAACGGCGGTACGAACCCCTTGTCAGTACAATTTCACATTACTATGTTACCGGTCACATCGTAGAGCGCGGCCCTTCACTGGAGTGACCCCATGACCAAGCGCACCCAACTCGCCCTCGCCACCGCCCTGGTGGCAGCTCTCGCACTCGGCGCCTCGGGCTGCTCCGACCCCAAGAAGGGCTCGTCGGGCGCGGGGGCCTCCAACCCCGCCGCCGCCAACGACGGCAAGTTGCTCGGCGGCACGCCGGTCAAGGGCGGCACCCTCACCGTCCTGTCCAACCAGGACTTCGCCCACCTCGACCCGGCCCGCAACTGGGTGATGCCGACGATGGACTTCGGCACCCGCCTCCTCTACCGCACGCTCGTCACCTTCAAGGCAGAGCCCGGCAAGGCCGGCAGCGAGCTGGTCCCCGACCTCGCCACCGACCTCGGCACCTCCTCCAACGGCGGCCGCACCTGGACCTTCACCCTCAAGGAGGGCCTGAAGTACGAGGACGGCTCCCCGATCAAGGCCCAGGACATCAAGTACAACGTCGAGCGCTCCTTCGCCCCCGACCTCACCGGCGGCCCCGACTACGCGGCCCAGTACCTGGCCGGCACCGAGGGCTACAAGGGACCGCTCCAGGGCAAGCACCTCGACTCCGTCAAGACCCCCGACGACCGCACGATCGTCTTCGAACTCAAGCGCCCGGTCGCCGAGTTCTCGGCCACCGCCACCTTGCCGACCTTCGCGCCCGTCCCGCAGTCCCAGGAGAAGGGCACCCAGTACGACTCCCGCCCGTTCTCCTCCGGCCCGTACAAGATCGAGTCGTACGACCGGGACAAGAAGCTCGTGCTCGTCCGCAACGAGCACTGGGACGCGAAGACCGACACCGTGCGCAAGGCCTACCCCGACAAGTTCGTGGTGGTCATGGGCCTCAAGGGCGGCCAGATCGACGACCGCATCATCGGCGGCGAGGGCGCCGACGCCTCCACCGTCGAGTACGCCGACATGCGCCCCGAAAGCGCCCCCAAGGTGCTGCCCAAGCCGGACATCAAGGCGCGTCTGCTCGCGGAGTCCAAGGGCTGTACCGAGATGCTCTACCTCAACAACTCCCGCGCCCCCTTCGACGACCCGAAGGTCCGCGAGGCCATGCAGTACGCCGTCGACAAGGAGGCCGTGATCACCGCGGGCGGCGGTCCGGCCCTCAACGAGATCGCCACCGCCTACCTGCCCCCGGCCCTGTCCGGCGGCAAGCAGCCCGACACGCTGAAGATCGCCCCGGCCGGCGACCCGGCCAAGGCCAAGGAACTGCTGAAGGCCGCCGGCAAGGAGAAGATCAAGGTCTCGCTCGCCGTCTCCACCGGCGACAAGGCCGTGGGCGAGGCCCTCCAGCAGGGCCTCGCCCGCGCGGGCGTCGAGGTCGTCATCGACACCGTCGACCCGGGTGCGTACTACGACGTCATCGGCGACCTCTCCACCACCCCCGACATGACCTTCACCGGCTGGTGCCCCGACTACCCCTCCGGCTCCACCTGGATGCCCTTCGTCTTCGACGGACGCACCATCAAGGACAAGGGCAACCAGGGCAACTACAGCCAGTTCCGCGACGAGGCGACCAGCAAGCGGATCGACGAGATCAACAACATGGCCGACGCGAAGCAGGCCAACCAGGCCTGGATCGACCTGGACGCGGAGCTCATGAAGAAGTCCCCGTCCATCCCGATCCAGCTGGAGCGCAAGCCGCTGCTCGTCGGCCCCAACATCGCGGGCGCCTTCGGCCACCCGGCGTGGACCGGCGAGATCGACTACGCGACGGTCGGCCTCAAGGACCCGTCGAAGAGCCAGGGCTGAGGGCCGGGGACACGACAGCGCCATGACCGCCACCGCACCCGCCGTCGGCGATCCGGAGGTGAAGGAGGTCCCGCCCGGCAGCAGCCCCTGGCAGCTCGCCCGGCGGGAACTCCGCCGCCGCCCCGCCGTCCGCGTCAGTCTCTGCGTCGTCCTGCTCTTCGTCCTGATGGCCGCCACCGCCCCCTGGCTGGGCGCCCTCGGCGGCTGGTCGCCCGACCAGTTCGACAAGACCGCCATCGACCCCTACCTCGGGGGCCAGCCCCTCGGCTCCTTCGGCGGGATCAGCCCCGAGCACTGGCTCGGCGTCGAACCCGTCACCGGCCGCGACCTGTTCGCCCGCGTCGTCCACGGCGCCCAGGTCTCCCTCCTCATCGCCTTCACCGCCACCGCCATCGTCGTCGTCGCGGGCACCGCCGCCGGAATCGCCGCCGGCTACTTCGGCGGCCGCACCGACGCGGTCCTGTCCCGGCTGATGGACCTGACCATGTCCTTCCCCTCGCTGATCTTCATGATCGCGATGCTGTCGGTGGCCAAGGACGTCAACCGGATCGTCCTGATGACGGCCGTCATCGGGGTCTTCGGCTGGCCCGGCGTCGCCCGGGTCGTCCGCGGCCAGACCCTCTCCCTCAAGCACCGCGAGTACGTCGACGCCGCCCGCGTCGGCGGTGCGAGCTCCTGGCGGATCCTGACCCGCGACATCCTCCCGGGCGTCTCGGGCCCGGTCATCGCCTACACCACCCTGCTCATCCCCGGGATGATCAGCACCGAGGCCGCGCTCAGCTACCTCGGCGTGGGTGTCCGCCCGCCGACCCCGTCCTGGGGCCAGATGATCGCCGAGTCCGTCGCCTTCTACGAGACCGACCCCATGTACTTCGTCATCCCGAGCGTGTTCCTCTTCCTCGCCGTGCTCGCCTTCACTCTCCTCGGCGACGCCCTGCGCGACATCCTCGACCCGAGGGGCGGCCGCAGTTGATCCTCTACCTCCTGCGCCGGCTCCTCGCCCTCGCCGGCGTGCTCCTCGCCATCGCCGCCGTCACCTTCCTCATCTTCTACGTCCTGCCCTCCGACCCGGCCGCGGCCGCCTGCGGCAAGACCTGCAGCGCCGAGCGGCTGGCCGACGTACGGGAGTACCTCGGCCTGGACCAGCCCGTGTGGCGCCAGTTCACCGACTTCCTCACCGGCATCTTCACCGGCCGCACCCTCGGCTCCGGCCAGTACGCCGTCCAGTGCGACTTCCCCTGCCTGGGCTACTCGTACGAGAACTCCCTGCCGGTGTGGGACCTGCTGATGGACCGCCTGCCGGTGTCCGCCTCCCTCGCCTTCGGCGCCGCCGCGCTCTGGCTCGTCCTCGGCCTCGGCGCGGGCGTCACCGCCGCCCTGCGCAAGGACACCGCCACCGACAAGGTCCTGATGGTCGGCGCGGTCGCCGCGGCCTCGCTGCCCGTCTACTTCACCTCCGTGATGCTCATCTACGGGGTCATCCGCGTCGCCGGACTGCTGCCGTACCCCACTTACCAGGCCTTCACCGACAACCCGCTCGCCTGGGCCACCAACCTGCTGCTGCCCTGGACCGCGCTGGCCCTGCTGTACGCCGCCATGTACGCCCGGCAGAGCCGCGGCTCGATGATCGAGGCGATGGCCGAGCCGTACATCCGCACCGCCCGCGCCAAGGGCATGCCCGAGCGCACGGTCGTCGTCAAGCACGGGCTGCGCTCCGGGATGACCCCGATCCTGACCATCTTCGGCATGGACCTCGGCGGGCTGCTCGCCGGAGCCGTGATCACCGAGTCCATCTTCGGACTCCCGGGCGTCGGCAGGCTGTTCTACGGCGCCCTCGTCAGCTCCGACCAGCCCGTGGTCCTCGGCGTCACCCTGCTCGCCGCCTTCTTCATCGTCGTCGCCAACCTCGCCGTCGACCTCCTGTACGCCGTCATCGATCCGAGGGTGAGGTACTGATGGCCGCCCCCCTTCTTGAAGTGCGCGACCTGCACGTCACGTTCACCACCCCGCGCGGCCCGGTACGGGCCGTCGACTCACTGGGCTTCACGGTCGAAGCCGGCCGCACCCTCGGCATCGTCGGCGAGTCCGGTTCGGGGAAGTCGGTCACCTCCCTCGCCGTCATGGGCCTGCACCGCGGAGCCGAGGTCGGCGGATCCGTCGCGCTCGCCGGACGGGAGCTCACCGGCCTCTCCGAAAAGGAGCTCTCCACCGTGCGCGGCCGCAAGATGGCGATGATCTTCCAGGATCCGCTGTCCAGCCTGCACCCCTACTACACGGTCGGCGAGCAGATCGCCGAGCACTTCAGGGTCCACTTCCGGGCCGGCCGGGCCGCCGCGCGCAAACGCGCGGTCGACATGCTCGGCGAGGTCGGCATCCCCGAGCCGGCCCGACGGGCCGGGGAGTACCCCCACCAGTTCTCCGGCGGCATGCGCCAGCGGGCGATGATCGCCATGGCGCTGGCCTGCGAGCCCGAACTGCTGATCGCGGACGAGCCGACCACCGCCCTCGACGTCACCGTGCAGGCGCAGATCCTCGAACTGATCGCCCGGCTCCAGCAGGAGCGCGGCCTCGGCGTCGTGATGATCACCCATGACCTGGGGGTCGTCGCCCGCGTCGCCCACGAGGTCCTGGTCATGTACGGCGGCCGGGCCGCCGAACAGGCCCCGGTCGACGAGCTGTTCGCCGACCCCGCGCACCCCTACACCCGGGGTCTGCTGGACTCGCTGCCCCGCCTGGACACCCCCGACGACGCGCCGCTGCCCTTCATACCCGGCTCCCCGCCGTCCCTGCTCGCGCCCGCGTCCGGCTGCGCCTTCGCCCCCCGCTGTCCGAGGGCCGCCGCCCGCTGTGACGAGGCACGGCCCGAGTTGGCGGCGTACGGGGACGGGCCGCCGCGTACGGTCGCCTGCCACTTCGCCGGAGCCGGCGCGGCAACCCCTGCCGAGGTGACCCGATGAGCACCACCACCGAACCGCTGCTGTCCGTACGGGACCTGACGATGACCTTCCCCGGAAAACGGTCGCTGACCGGGCGCCGGGGGGCGCCCGTGCGCGCCGTGGACGGGGTCTCCTTCGACCTGGGGGCCGGCCAGACCCTCGGCCTGGTCGGGGAGTCCGGCTGCGGGAAGTCCACCACCGGCCGGATGCTGGTACGGCTGCTGGAACCCACCGCAGGCAGCGTGGAGTTCGAGGGCACGGACATCAGCCGGCTCTCCCAGGGCGCACTGCGACCGCTGCGCAAGAACATCCAGATGGTCTTCCAGGACCCGCACTCCTCCCTCAACCCCCGCCAGACGGTGTCCCGGATCATCTCGGATCCGCTGCTGGTCCAGGGGGCGAGCGCGGCCGAGGCCCGTCGGCGGGCCGCCGAACTGATGGAGCTCGTCGGGCTGATCCCCGAGCACATCGACCGCTACCCGCACGAGTTCTCCGGCGGCCAGGCGCAGCGCATCGGCATCGCCCGCTCGCTCGCCACCAGCCCCCGGCTGGTCATCGCCGACGAACCGGTCTCCGCCCTCGACGTCTCCGTGCAGGCGCAGATCGTCAACCTGATGGAGCGGCTGCGGGCCGAACTGGGCCTGGCGTACGTGTTCATCGCGCACGACCTGTCCGTGGTCAAGCGGGTCAGCGACCGGGTCGCCGTCATGTACCTCGGCCGGATCGTCGAGATCGGGGACAAGAAGTCCCTCTACGAGAACCCTCAGCACCCGTACACCCGGGCGCTGTTGTCCGCCGTTCCGCTGCCCGACCCGGCGGCCGAGCGGCGGCGCGAGCGGATCGTGCTGCTCGGCGACCCGCCGAGCCCGGCCGCCCCGCCCTCGGGCTGCACCTTCCACCCGCGCTGCCCCGTGGCGCAGGAGGTCTGCCGCACCGAACGGCCGCTGCTGCGGCTTGCCGCCTCCCGTGAGGTGGCGTGTCACTTCCCTGGGAACTGACGGGGATCCACGGGAAGGGCAGGGCCCCGGAGCCAAAGGCGTCTCCGGGGCCCTGCGCCGTGTCCGCGCCGGCTCAGCGGCCCGGTTCGCAGCGGCTCAGAGGCCCAGTTCGCGGCGGAAGAACTCCAGCTCCAGCGCCATCACCTTCTCCCTCGTGCCGCCCGGGGTCATGTGGGTGACGCCGGGCAGGGCCAGCAACTGGTGGGGACGGCCCGCGTCCGTCAGCGCCTGGGAGAGGCGCAGGGTGTGGGAGGGGTGGACGTTGTCGTCCGCCAGGCCGGTGACGAGCAGCAGCGGCCGGGTCAGCTTCGGGGCGTCGGGGATCAGCGAGTCCCGCTCGTAGACCTCCGGGTGTTCCTGCGGCAGGCCCAGGTACCGCTCGGTGTACGCCGTGTCGTACTGCCGGAAGTCGGTCGGCGCGGCCCCCGCGGCCGCCGCGTGGAAGACGTCCGGACGGCGCAGCACCGCCAGGGCGGAGAGGTAGCCGCCGTACGACCAGCCGCGCACCCCGACGCGGCCGAGGTCGAGGTCCGGGTGGCGGGCGCCGAGCGCCTGCAGGGCGGCGACCTGGTCGTCCAGGGTGACGTCGGAGAAGCCGCGGTACATGGCGTGCGTGAAGGCGGGCGAGACGTACGGGGTCCCGCGGTTGTCGACGCTCACCACGGCGAAGCCCTGGTCGGCCCACCACTGCTTGGCCTGCCAGCGGCGGGGCTCGGCGCTGACGTCCTGGTAGCCGGGCCCGCCGTAGCCGTCGACCAGCACGGGCAGCCGCCTGCCGGGGACATGGCCGCGCGGCAGCACGAGCGCGGTGGGCACGCCGTGTTCGGTGACCCGCTCCAGCACCGGGACCACCCGGTACGGCAGCGGCGCGGACAGGTCGCCGGGGGTCGACTCCCGCCCGTCGGCGGTGCGTACGGTGCGCCGGATCCCGTCCGCGTCGGCGCAGGTGAGCAGCAGCGCCCCGGCCGAGGCGGTCACGGTGTGCACCCCGGGCCCGTCGGCCACCGGCTGCGACTCGCCGGTTGCGGGGTCGAGCAGCAGAACCTGCTGCTCGGCGGGGTCGCGCAGCCCGGCCTCGACCAGCAGCCCGCCCTCGTGGATCCCGGCCACGCGGCGGATCTGGATCCCTTCCCCGGTGAGCAGCCGCCCGTCCACGGCGAGGCCGCGCGCGGCCCCGGCGGGGGTGTCGGCGGCGGTCAGCATCCGCCCGTCGGGCAACCGCGCCGGGGTGCCCGGAACCATGGGGTCCACCCACTGGGCGTGCGTGGTGCGCGACAGCTCACGGGTCTGCCCGGTCGCGGGGTCGGCGGACAGCAGCAGGACGCACTGCTGGAGCCGGTCCTGGACGGTCAGCAGGATCTCGTCGTGCGACTCCCAGCCCGCCTCGGAGACGTACGGGTAGGCCCCGGCGTCCCAGTCGAGCCGGACCCGGGTCCCCGCCGGGCCGAGCACCCAGAGCTGCACGTCGGCGTTGGGGCCGCCCGCTTCGGGGTACGCGAAGTCCTCGGCCGGGAGCTCGGGCCGCGCCGGGTCGGCGAACCAGCGCCGCTGGAGCGCGCTTTCGTCGACCCGGGCGGCGAGCAGGGTCTGGCCGTCGGGGGACCACCAGTGGCCCCGGGACCGCCCCAGCTCCTCGGCGGCGGCGAACTCGGCCACGCCCCAGCGGGCCCCGTCGTCGGGGCTGATCCGGCCGCCGGGTGCGGTGTACAGCGCGTCGGCCGTGACGTACGCGGTACGGGAGCCGTCGGCGTTCGGCCGCGGGTCGAAGACGGGTCCGGCGGCCGGGATCTCCTCGGGCGCCGCGCCGGGCTGCCCGGCCCCGTCGCAGGAGACCCCGTACAGCCGCCCGTACAGCGCGAAGACGGCGCTCCGGCCGTCGCCGGAGAGCGCGTACGAGCCGATCCCGGCGGCGACGAGGCGGATCCGCTCGCGCAGCCGGCGCTCGGCGACGGGGAGCTCGCCCGGCTCGGGGCACAGTTCGCGGGGGTCGGCAAGGCGGGTCTCGGCTCCGGTGGCGGTGTCGAGGGCCCAGAGGCTGTCGAAGGGGTCGGTGGGGCCGGTGGAGCGGAGGAACCAGAGGAGCCGGCCGTCGTCGCCGAAGGTGAAGGCACGCGGTGCGCCGTATGTGAACCGGGCCGTTTCGGCGGAGAGCCTGAGGAATTCGTCCATGATTCTAGTGTGGCATGTGAAATATCACATGGCCTAGGCCATTCGAGTGGTGACCTCCCGAGCGCGGGCATAGCGTCGACTGGGTGGACCCGAACGCACTGCCGCACAGCAACGGGACCGACGGCAAGGTCCGAGGGAGCGGCAACGGGCTTGCCCTGTTCGTCATCGCCTCCTGCCAACTCATGGTTGTTCTCGACATCACCATCGTGAACATCGCGCTGCCGCACATCCAGACCGCGCTCGGCTTCTCCACCGAGAGCCTGTCCTGGGTGGTCAACGCCTACACCCTCACCTTCGGCGGCCTGCTGCTCCTCGGCGGCCGCGCCGGCGACATCCTCGGCCGGCGGCGGGTCTTCATCTTCGGCGTCCTGCTCTTCGGCCTGGCCTCCCTCCTCGGCGGACTCGCCCAGAACGACGTTCAGTTGATGGCCGCCCGCGCCCTCCAGGGGGTCGGCGGAGCCATCGCCTCCCCGACCTCGCTCGCGCTGATCACCACCACCTTCCGCGAAGGCCCGGCACGCAACCGGGCGTTCGGCGTGTTCGCCGGAGTCTCGGCCGGCGGCGGCGCGATCGGGCTCCTCGCGGGCGGCCTCCTCGTCGAATGGCTCAACTGGCGCTGGGTGCTCTTCGTCAACGTCCCGATCGCCCTGCTGATCGCCCTGCTGGCGTCCAGGGTCATCAAGGAGTCCACGCGCCACCCCGGGCACTTCGACCTCCTGGGCGCACTGCTGGGCACCGGGGGCATGGTCGCGCTCGTCTACGGATTCATCCGCGCGTCCCAGGAGGGCTGGCGCGACCCGTTCACACTCGGGTCCTTCGCCGCCGCCGTGGTGCTGCTCACGCTGTTCATCGTCAACGAGCGGCGCTCGCCCCAGCCGATCACCCCGCTGCACATGTTCGCCGACCGGAACCGGGCCGGGACGTACGGGATCATGCTGATGCTGGCCTGCGCGATGTTCGGGATGTTCTTCTTCCTGACGCTGTTCGTCCAGAACGTGCTCGGCTTCAGCCCGCTGCGCGCGGGCCTCGCCTTCCTGCCGGTCAGCGCCGTGATCGCGGTGGCGGCCGGGGTCACCTCGCAACTGCTGCCCAGATACGGGCCCAAGCCCTTCATGGTCGCCGGCGCGCTGTGCTGCGCGACCGGACTGGGCTGGCTGACGCAGACCGACGTCCACTCGACGTACCTGGGCAGCATCCTCGGCCCGATGCTGGTGTTCGGCACCGGCATGGGCCTGCAGTTCGTCTCGCTGACGCTGATGGCCCTGTCCAACGTGCCCGACCGGGAGTCGGGCGCCGCGTCCGGGCTGCTCAACACGATGCAGCAGGTGGGCGGATCGCTCGGCCTGTCGATCCTGGTGACCGTCTTCGGCACGGCCAGCCGCAACGAGGCCAAGGAACAGGTGCCGTCCTTCCTCGGCACGGCCGACCCGGAGCAGAAGGCCTTCTTCGTGCGGACCGGGCAGCTCCCGAAACCCTGGTCCGACCAGGTCCTGACCTCGGGCGTGTCCGCGGCCTTCGTGGCGGCGGCGCTGTTCACCCTGGTGGGGGCGGCGATCGCGATGTTCGCGATCCAGGTCCGCCCCTCCGACCTCGCACGCCTCCAGGGCAACCACGCGCCGGCGACGGCCGGACCGGCGGTTTCGGGCCGGGACAGCCCCTAGTGTCCTGCGCCGGAGATTCGTCGGCAGAAACGGGCGAGGGAGTCGAGGATC
>NZ_JBHWVJ010000024.1:0-92292 GCF_042736725.1 Streptomyces sp. NPDC060028
GCCCTGGACATCCAGGGCGCGGGCCTTCGTACGTACGGGGTGGGGGCGCCGGCTCTAGCCGAGCGGGTGCATCCAGCCGTGGGTGTCGGGGGTGTGGCCGGTCTGGAGGTCCAGCAGCGCCTTGCGCAGCTTCATGGTGACCTCGCCGGGCTCGCCGTTGCCCTGGGTCCAGTTGGCGCGCTCGGACTTGACGGAGCCGACCGGGGTGATCACGGCGGCGGTGCCGCAGGCGAACACCTCGGTGAGGGTGCCGTTCTCGTTGTCGCGCTTCCAGTCCTCGGTGGTGATGCGGCCCTCCTCGGCGGTGTAGCCGAGGTCGCGGGCGATGGTGAGGAGGGAGTCGCGGGTGATGCCCGGGAGGAGCGAGCCGGTGAGCTCGGGGGTGACGATGCGGTCGCCGTACACGAAGTACAGGTTCATTCCGCCCATCTCCTCGATCCAGCGGTGCTCGACGGCGTCGAGCCAGACCACCTGGTCGCAGCCGTGCGAGGCGGCCTGGGCCTGCGCGACGAGGGAGGCCGCGTAGTTGCCGCCGGTCTTGGCCGCACCGGTACCGCCCTTGACGGCGCGCACGTACTCCTCGGAGAGCCAGACGGAGACGGGCTTGACCCCACCGGGGAAGTACGCGCCGGCGGGCGAGGCGATGACCATGAACAGGAACTCGTTGGCCGGGCGGACGCCCAGGCCCACCTCGGACGCGAACATGAACGGGCGCAGGTACAGCGAGGCCTCGCCGGAGTCCGGCACCCATGCGCGGTCCTGCTGGATCAGCGCGTCGCAGGCGGCGATGAACAGCTCGGTGGGCAGCTCCGGCATCGCCATGCGGCGGGCGGAGGCCTGGAAGCGCTCGGCGTTGGCCTGCGGGCGGAAGGTGGCCACCGTGCCGTCGGGCTGCTTGTACGCCTTCAGACCTTCGAAGATCGTCTGCGCGTAGTGCAGGGTCATGTTGGCCGGGTCGATCGACAGCGGCGCGTACGGGACCAGCTCGGCGTCGTGCCAGCCGCGGCCCTCGGTCCACTTGACCGTCACCATGTGGTCGGTGAAGTGGCGGCCGAAGCCGGGGCTGGCCAGGATCGCCTCGCGCTCCGCGTCGGACAGCGGGTTCGAGGAGGGCTTGAGCTCGATCGTGGGCGTCGTCATGAGTGCTTGTCCTTCACCGTTGTGTATGGCGGACCGCGCTCATGCGTACCAGGACGTCCGAGCTTCCCCGTTTTCCGCGGCCTCGCGTTCGATTATCGCGCGCGAGGGGGCAACGGAGAAACGGGGTGATTGCGGCCCAGGGGAGATGGTGGCACCCGGGGCCGCACAGGAAAAGCCGCCGGGTCCGATGATCGTGACCCGGCGGCTTCCCTGAGGTGGAGCTGCCGGGTCAGCCGGCTACTCGTGCGGCGAGGGCGTCGCCGATGGCATCGGTGGAGCGGAACGTGCCGTCGCGCTCGGCGAGGTCGGCGGTGACGGCTTCCTCGATGCGGACGGCCTGGGCCTCGTGGCCGAGGTGGCGCAGCAGGAGCGCGACCGAGAGGATCGTCGCGGTCGGGTCCGCCTTGCCGGTGCCGGCGATGTCCGGGGCCGAGCCGTGGACGGGCTCGAACATGGACGGGAAGGCGCCGGTCGGGTTGATGTTCCCGGAGGCGGCCAGGCCGATTCCGCCGGTCACGGCGGCGGCCAGGTCGGTGAGGATGTCACCGAAGAGGTTGTCCGTGACGATGACGTCGAAGCGCTCGGGCTGGGTGACGAAGAAGATCGTCGCGGCGTCGACGTGCAGGTAGTCCGTGGTGACCTCGGGGTACTCCTGGCCGACCTTGTCGAAGATGTTCTTCCACATGTGGCCCGCGTACACGAGGACGTTGTTCTTGTGGACCAGCGTCAGCTTCTTGCGCGGACGGGCGTTGGCGCGCTCGTACGCGTCACGCACGACGCGCTCGACGCCGTACGCGGTGTTGATGCTGACCTCGGTGGCCACCTCGGCGGGGGTCCCGGTGCGCAGGCTGCCGCCGTTGCCGGTGTACGGGCCCTCGGTGCCCTCGCGGACCACGACGAAGTCGATCTCCGGACGGCCGGCGAGCGGGGTGGCCGTGTTGGGGAAGAGCTTCGACGGGCGCAGGTTGATGTAGTGGTCGAAGGCGAAGCGGAGCTTCAGCAGCAGACCGCGCTCCAGCACGCCGGACGGGACCGAAGGGTCGCCGATGGCGCCCAGCAGGATCGCGTCGTGGTGCTTGAGGGATTCGAGCTCCGCGTCCGGGAGGGTCTCACCGGTGCGGTGCCAGCGCTGGGCGCCGAGGTCGTATTCCCTGGTCTCCAGCTTCACGTCCTGGGGCAGGACCGCGGTAAGGACCTTGAGGCCCTGAGCCACGACTTCCTGGCCGATGCCATCACCGGGGATCACTGCGAGATTGATGCTGGTCGACATGGTGGAACCGTACTCCTTGTCCATCCCTCAGACATATCGCGTCCACGATGTGGACCGTGCGGATCACGTGGACGCGACGCGCCTGCGGGCGTTCAGTGCCCGGTCGAGCCGCCGTTGTCGCGGCGGTCGAGGGCGCGCTGGAGGGCGGCGGCGGCGTTCTTGCGGTCGGCGTCGGCGCCGGAGGAGTGGCGGACGCGGCGGGGGGCGGTGGTGGGCGTCATGGTGATCGACTCCTTGAGATCACGGCGTGGCGGGGCCACGGATGAGGGGTTCCTTCAAGGCGCCGGAAGAGGCGGGGAGCGGTGCGCCGCAGGGGTTGCCTGCCAAAGGGCGCGCGCTCTCGACCGCCATTCGCCGGATCAGCGAGACGTTCGGCTCTTACAAAGCTAGGACAGGTTCCGCTGTCTGTCTCCGCAATTACTCGGACTTCCTACTATCTGAGACGCGCAACCGCCCGGAAGGGCCTGTGCGGCGCCTCCGTTTCAGACCTCTGTCGAGCGGAGTTCCCTGATCAGAGCCCTTACGGCGAGGGTCGATGCAGCTTCCGGTGTGGTGACGTATCCCACCCGTCTCACCGGTCGCCCGGGCCCCAGATCGGTGATCTCCACCGCATCACCGGCCTCGCGGAGCGAGAGCTCGGGCAGGATCGCCATGCCGAGCCCCCGGCCGACCATGGTGAGCACCATGCCGTCGTCCTCCGCCTTGACGGTGGCCGAGGGGATCCAGTCCTGGGCCCGCCACCAGTCGCGGGTGTACGAGCCGCAGTTCTCGTCCCAGTCCAGCAGCGGCAGCGCCTTGGGATCCGGGTGCCCGACCGGGTGGACCAGCGCGTACGCCTCTTCCGCCAGGACCCCGGTCAGCAGGCCGGGCGCCGCGCCGTCCGCCGAGCCGTCCGCCGAGCCCAGGGTGGCGACGCCCAGGTCGGCGCGGCCGGCGGCCACCTCCCCGGCGGCGCCGGCGCCGAGCTCGCGCACCACCCGGACCTCGGGGCGGATGCCGGGGTGGCGGGCGGTGAGCCGCTCCAGGGCGGGCGGCAGCAGGTGCAGTGCCGCACTGCGGAACGCGGCGATGCGCAGGACCCCCTCCACCGTGCCGCGCCCGGCGCCGCGGGCCTCCGCGACGAGGACCTCGTACAGGCGCAGGATCCGGCGGGCGTGGCCGACGGCCCGCTCCCCCGCCGGGGTGGGCCGGGCGCCGGACCTGCCCCGATCGAAGAGGACCGCCCCGATCTTGGCCTCGCTGCCGCGGACCGCGTGCGATACGGCCGACTGGGTGATTCCGAGGGCCGCGCCCGCGGCGGAGAAGCCGCCGTACTCGGCGACGGCCACCAGGATGCGCAATTCCTGCGGAGCGAGTTCGGTCACGGTGGCCCCCACCTGCTTCTATGAACGGCATTCATGGATCTGCGGCTTCCATGAACCCAACCCCCTGCCCGGCCCGGTGATTCCTTCCTACTGTCGCCGCCATGACCACGCAGACCGGCCACGCCGTCCACCAGATCGCCCGCCCGACCGGCTTCCCCGCCGCCACCGACTTCGCCTACGTCGAGACCCCCGTCCCCTCCCCCGCCCCCGGCACCGCCCTTGTGGAGAACCTCCTGCTGTCGGTGGACCCGTACCACCGCGGATTGATGGACGGCGGCGAAGGCGGCTTCGAGCTGAACACCCCGCTGGAGGGCCGTTCGGTGGGCCGGGTGCTCGCCTCCCGCGACCCGGGACTCGCGGAGGGCGACCTCGTCTTCCACCGCGCCGGGTGGCGCACGCACGCGCTGGTCACCCTCGGCGTGGACGGCGCCCGCAAGCTGAAGGGGTACGAGGGCGTCCCGCTGGAGGCGTACCTCTCGATCCTCGGCGGCACCGGCCTGACCGCGTACGCCGCCCTGACCCGGACGGCGGCGCTGCGCGAGGGCGAGGACCTGTTCGTGTCCGCCGCCGCGGGCGGGGTCGGCACGGCGACCGGCCACATCGCCCGGCTGCTCGGCGCCCGCCGGATCATCGGCAGCGCGGGCTCGGCCGCGAAGGTCCGCCGGCTCACCGAGCGGCTCGGCTTCGACGCGGCCTTCGACTATCACGACGGGCCGGTGGGCGAGCAGCTCGCGAAGGCGGCCCCGGAGGGCATCGACGTCTACGTGGACAACGTCGGCGGCGACCACCTGGAGGGCGCGATCGACGTGCTGCGCGAGTACGGGCGGATCGCCTGGGTCGGCGGGATCTCGATGTACAACGGGGACCGGTCCCCGGCCGCGCCCCGCAACCTCTTCGAGGTCGTACACAAGTCGCTGCGCCTGGAAGGGGTATTGGTTCGAAATCACACCAATCTGCAGGACGAGCTGGAGGACTTCCTCGTCCCCCACCTGCGCAGTGGCCGGATCGGCACCGACACCACCGTTGTACAGGGATTCGATCACACCGTGGAGGCATTCCAGGGGGTGCTCCGCGGGGACAATCTGGGCAAGATGCTCGTCCGCGTCGGCAGCTGAATCCAGCCACCCGGAAGTTCACCGAACTCTTACCGCACGGATGTAGACCTTTGGCGGCCGTCCCGCCACTCTTGCCGTCAATGTGCCAGCGGGGCACTTGAGTTGGAGGCGAGTAGCCAGTGACACCGATCAGCCGCAGGGGTTTCGTGGGTATCGGCGCCGGACTGGTGGCGGGGGCGGCCCTGCCCGGGATCGCACCGTCGACGGCGGCCGCGGCGGCCGCGACCGGCACGATCACCGATGTGAAGCACGTGGTGATCCTGATGCAGGAGAACCGCAGCTTCGACCACTACTTCGGCAGGCTCAAGGGTGTCCGCGGCTTCGGCGACCGCGCCGCCGGCAACATCCCCGGCGGCTGGGGCATGTTCAACCAGCCGAACTGGGGCGGCCGCCAGTACCCCTGGAAGCTGAGCGCCACCCCGCCCGCGGGCGGGGTGGACGGCGAGACCCTCGCCCAGTGCAACGGCGACCTCCCGCACAGCTGGACCTCGCAGCACGCCGCCTGGAACAAGGGCCGGATGGACAACTTCGTCACCGGCGTCGGCAACACCCGCACCCTCGGCTACCTGGACCGGGGAGACATCCCCTTCCACTACGGCCTCGCCGACAACTACACGGTCTGCGACGCGTACTTCTGCTCCACGCTGAGCGCGACCGGCCCGAACCGCACCTTCCTGTGGAGCGGCAAGGTCGACGCCGGGAGCAAGGACGGCGGCGACGAGTCCGGGCTGACCTGGGAGGCGTACGCGGAGGCCCTCCAGCGGGCCGGCATGACCTGGAAGGTCTACCAGAACGCCCAGGACAACTACGGCGACAACGGTCTGGCCTATTTCAAGAAGTTCACGGACGCCGCCCCCGGCAACCCGCTGTGGGACCGGGGCATGAGCTCCGTCCCCAAGGTCACCGGCTCCACCCCGGACGACATCGCGGCCGCCATCCGGGCGGACGTGGTCGCCGGGACCCTCCCGCAGGTCTCCTGGGTCGTGGCGAACGAGGCCTTCTCCGAGCACCCGTACGCCCCGCCCGGCGACGGCGCGCACTTCGTGGACCTGGTCTACCGGGCGCTCGCCGCGAACCCGGAGGTCTTCGACTCCACCGTGCTCTTCCTCAACTACGACGAGAACGACGGCTTCTTCGACCACGTCCCGCCGCCCGTCGCCCCGCCCGGCACGCCCGGCGAGTACATCGACGGCGTCCCGATCGGCCTCGGCTTCCGTGTCCCGATGATCGTGATGTCCCCCTGGACGCGCGGCGGCTGGGTGAGCTCGGAGGTCTTCGACCACACCTCGGTCCTGCGGTTCATGGAGACGTGGACGGCCGCCCTCGGCAGCCCCGCCACCTGTCCGAACATCAGCGTCTGGCGCCGCAAGGTGGTCGGCGACCTGACCGGCGTCTTCGACTTCGGGCACCCGGTGTACGGGGTCCCCGCGGGCCTGCCGTCCACCGCGAAGGTCATCGGCCAGTCGACCTGCGGCCCGCTGCCCAACCCGGCGCCGCAGGACAACGCGCTCCCGGCCCAGGAGCCCGGCACGCGGCCGGCGCGAGCCCTTCCGTACCAGGTGAACGGCAACCTGGACCGCTTCGAGTTCGGGGCGGCCGGCAAGATCCTGGCCTGGTTCTCGATGACCAACCAGGGGGCGCAGGCCAAGCAGGCCGCGCACTTCTCGATCCACCCGCACCAGTACCGGGACACGGCCGCCTGGCAGTACACGGTCGACCCGAACAGCACCTCGACGGACTACTTCAACATCGGCCTGGGCTCCGGCTCCGGGAAGTACGACATCTCGATGTACGGCCCGAACCGCTTCCTGCGGCGCTTCCTCGGCGACGCCACGAAGGCGGGCAAGAACCTGGAGGTGGCGGCCCGCTTCGCGGTGGAGCCGGGCACCGGCAAGACGGCGGTCTACTTCAAGATGACCAACTCGTCCGCCGCGCCGGTCACCTTCACGATCCGCTCCAACGCCTACCGCACGGACGGCCCGTGGACCTACACGGTCCCGGCGAACTCCTCGCGGGAGGACTACTTCAACGCGGTGGCGTACAGCAACGGCTGGTACGACTTCACGGTCCTGACCGACGCCGACGGCACCTGGTCGCGCCGCTACACGGGCCACATCGAGTCGGGCGCGCCCAGCATCTCCGGCTGACGGGGCTACAGTACGTCCCCGTCGCGCCAGTCGAAGTCCAGCCGCCCGGCGGGGTCCGGAAGGGCCCCGCCGGGCGGAACCCACAGGTAGGTGCTGCCCTCCTCCTCGGGGAGCCGCTCGGGCCCCCGCGGCCCGAGCACCCCGATCGGCCCGCCCCACACCGTCCACCCCCGGCCCTCGTACAACGCGGCTCCGGCCCTGGACGCCGAGAGCGCGCCGAGCACGTAGGCCCGCGCGATGACCTCCTCCAGCGCGGCCATCGCGACCCCGCCGATCCCCCGCCGCCGGTGGTCCGCCCGTACGGCCACGGCCTCGACGTACCCGACGCGCAGGGCCCTGCCCCGGTGCACGGCCCGCCGCTGCACCACGCTCCCGTGCCCGACCAGCTCACCGCCCTCGTGGATCAGCGCGTGCATCCCGCCGAGCCCGTGCTCGAAGTCCTCGTCGGAGAACTGCCCCTCGAACGCTCCGTCGAGCAGGGCCCGGATCTCCTCCAGCGCGCCGGGGCCCAACTGCGAGGTGTGGGCGAGGTGTGTCCGTGTATCGGTCATGGAACCAGTGTCCCCCGGCCACCAATCGGCCTGCACGTTCCTGGCCGTCTCCCGGGCCGCCCCGGCACACTCGCCTCATGTCGCCCGATACCCAGCAATGGACCCCTGCCCACGGCGAGCCGTACCGCCCCGTCGCCTACCGGCCGCAGCGGATGCCCGGCCCGGAATCCCTCGCCCGTGCCGCCGAGTTGCGGGCCCGGATGGACGAGCGGCGCACGGTACGCCACTTCTCCGCGGACCCCGTGCCCGAGCAGGTCGTCCGGGACGCCGTCGCCTGCGCCGCGACCGCGCCGTCCGGGGCGCACCAGCAGCCGTGGACGTTCGTCCTGGTCAAGGACCCGTCCGTGCGGCAGCAGATCCGCGCCGCCGCCGAGCAGGAGGAGCAGCTGTCCTACGACGGCCGGCTCGGCGACGAGTGGCTCGCCGCGCTGCGGCCCATCGGCACGGACGCCGTGAAGACCCACCTCACGGACGCCCCGGCCCTGGTCGTGGTCTTCCAGCAGCGGCACTGGCTCGGCCCGGACGGTACGAAGCGCAAGCACTACTACGTCGACGAGTCGGTGGGCATCGCGGTGGGCATGCTGCTGTCCGCGCTCCACCTGTCCGGGCTCGCGGCCCTGATCCACACCCCGAGCCCGATGCGCTTCCTCTCCCACGTCCTGAACCGTCCGGCGAACGAGAAGGCCTTCGCGGTCATCCCGATCGGCTACCCGGCGGACGACTGCGAGGTCCCGGACCTGCTCCGCAAGTCCCTCGCCCAGGTCATGGTCGAGGTCTAGTGCTGTGACCGGAACGGTTCACCGCGTCGCGGCGCCCGGCACGGCAACCCTTTCCGGCCACAGCACTAGCCGCCGCCGTCGGGCGCGGCGGGCTCCTCGGCCGCCCGCCCGCCGAGCGCCCCGGCCAGCCGCATCCCGATCCGCACCCGGTCCTCCGGGGAGCACGCCTCCATGGCGGCCCGCACCTGCCGCAGGATGAGCCAGTCCCGCACCACTTTGGCCACCCCGAGCACGGCCGCCGTCACGCACGCCGCGGTCAGCACGGGACCCGCTCCGCGCAGGGTCCGCGCCGTACGGTGAGGGAGGCGCCGTCCAGCGAGATCCGTCCCGGGGGATCCGCCCGGCCGTCGGCCTCCGAGGCGGTGCCGGGCGACGGTGCGGCGAGCCCGCTGCGGCGCAGCCGGTCCTCCATCTCCGGGGCGCCGACCGCGCAGCACCATTCGATGACCAGGCTCCGACGACCGTGGTGATAGGTGTTGGCCCAGCCGTGCGCCGTACCGGCCGCGTTGACGAGCAGGGGCCGTCGCAGGACACGGCTCAGCAGCCGGCCGCACGTCTCGGCGCCCCCGCCCTCCGAGCCCCAGCGGCGCACCTCGGCCGCCTCCGCCGGGTGCACGCCGCGCCGGTGGCTGCGCCACAGTTGCGTCAGCCCGTCCCCGTGGTCGGGGAGCCGTGGAACCCAGTCCGCCCGCGGGTGCACGAGGCGGACGAGCGCCTCGCCCCCGACACGGGTGAGCGCCCATTCCCCGCCCTGCGGGCTCAGCCGCAGGCCGGGCACGCCCCGCAGACCGCCGTAGCGCTCGTCGAACCTCGGCACCACCGCGGCCAGTACCGCGTCGGCCGTCGCCGGGTGCAGGCCGAGCACCAGGCCGGACCGGCTGGGCCGGGCATGGGTGAAACCGAGTACAGCTCCGTCCACCTGCTCGTGGCGCAGCCGGTCGGCGAGTTCGAGTACGAGCTGCGACTCGAAGGCCCGCTGCTCCGCGCCGGCGGCATCGGGCACCGGCTGCCGCCGGGTGATCAGCCCGGCCGCGGCCCACTTCAGGCAGGTGTGGTGCGCGAGGCCCGTGGCCTCGCGGCAGAGGGTCGCCACACGGTGGCGGTTGTCTGTACGCCTGGACATACGTCTCCCCGGGCGCCGTCCCGGTACGGGCGCGTAGAGGTGTCGTATCGCCTGGCCGTGCCCACCCCGTACGGGAACTCGCTAGAGCCCTCAGCTCCCTCGGGTTGCCGGGCCCGAGTGCGTGGAGCGTGTCGCCGTACACGACAACTCCCTTCAGGCTAGCAGGAGTCGAGCACCCCGGGAACTGGAACCGCCCCCGCTCCGGACTTGGGGGTACCGGAGCGGGGGCGGGGCTTTGCGGGGCCGGGAGGTCAGCCCATGTGGGGGTACGGGTAGTCCGTCGGCGCGACCAGGGTCTCCTTGATGGAGCGGGTCGAGGTCCAGCGCTGCAGGTTCGTCGCGGCGCCCGCCTTGTCGTTCGTACCCGAGGCGCGGCCGCCGCCGAAGGGCTGCTGGCCGACCACGGCGCCGGTCGACTTGTCGTTGATGTAGAAGTTGCCCGCCGCGAAGCGGAGCTTCTCCATCGCGTCCGCGGCCGCGTACCGGTCCCCGGCGATGATCGAGCCGGTCAGGGCGTACGCCGAGACGGACTCCATCTGCGCGAGCATCGCGTCGAAGGCGGCGTCCTCGTAGACGTGCACGGCGAGGATCGGGCCGAAGTACTCGGTCGTGAAGACCTCGTTCTCGGGGTCGGTGCACGCGATGACGGTCGGGCGCACGAAGTAGCCCTCCGAGTCGTCGTACGTGCCGCCCGCGACGATCTCGCAGGTCGGGTCGGCGATGGCGCGGTCGATCGCGGCCTTGTTCTTGGCGAACGAGCGCTCGTCGATGACGGCGCCGATGAAGTTCGTCAGGTCGCGGACGTCACCCATGGCGATGCCGTCGACCTCGGCCGCGAAGGCCTCCTTGAAGCCGTCGTTCCAGATCGAGGCCGGGACGTAGGCGCGCGAGGACGCCGAGCACTTCTGGCCCTGGAACTCGAAGGAGCCGCGGGTCAGCGCGGTCTTCAGGACGGCGCGGTCCGCGGACGGGTGCGCGACGACGAAGTCCTTGCCGCCGGTCTCGCCGACCAGGCGCGGGTAGGACTTGTACTTCTCGATGTTGTTGCCGACCGTCTTCCACAGGTACTGGAAGGTCTTGGTCGAGCCCGTGAAGTGGATGCCGGCGAGCTCCGGGTGCTCCAGGGCCACCTCGGAGACGGCGATGCCGTCGCCCGTCACCAGGTTGATGACGCCCTTCGGCAGGCCGGCCTCCTCCAGCAGCTCCATCAGGAGGACGGCGGAGTGGGTCTGCGTCGGGGACGGCTTCCACACGACCACGTTGCCCATCAGGGCGGGGGCGGTCGGCAGGTTGCCCGCGATGGCCGTGAAGTTGAACGGGGTGATCGCGTACACGAAGCCCTCGAGCGGGCGGTGGTCGCTGCGGTTCCACACGCCGGCGGAGTTCGCGCCCGGCTGCTCGGCCAGGATCTGGCGGGCGAAGTGGACGTTGAAGCGCCAGAAGTCGACGAGCTCGCACGGGGTGTCGATCTCGGCCTGCTGCGCGGTCTTGGACTGGCCCAGCATGGTGGATGCGGCCAGCTTCTCGCGCCACGGGCCGGAGAGCAGCTCGGCGGCGCGCAGGATGATCGCGGCGCGGTCGTCGAAGGACATCGAGCGCCAGGCCGGGGCGGCGGCGAGGGCGGCGTCGACGGCCTCCTGCGCGTCGGCCTGGGTGGCGTTGGCGTAGGTGCCGAGGACCGACTTGTGGTCGTGCGGCTGCACCACGTCGAAGCGCTCGCCGGCGCCCATCCGCTTGACGCCGTTGATCGTCATCGGGAGGTCGATCGGGTTCTCGGACAGCTGCTTGAGCTGCACTTCGAGGCGTGCGCGCTCCGGGGTGCCGGGGGCGTACGAGTGGACCGGCTCGTTGACCGGAGCGGGGACCTGGGTCACAGCGTCCATGAGTAGATAACTCCTTGACCTAGTTCTTGGTGATCATCGAGCGGAGGAAGAAGAGCAGGTTGGCCGGCTTCTCCGCGAGGCGGCGCATGAAGTAGCCGTACCAGTCCGTCCCGTACGCGGTGTAGACGCGCATCCGGTGTCCTTCGGCGGCCAGGCGCAGGTGCTCCTCGCTGCGGATGCCGTACAGCATCTGGAACTCGTACTCGTCCAGCTTGCGCCCGGCGGTGCGGGCGAGCTCCTGGCCGATGGCGATCAGGCGCGGGTCGTGCGACCCGATCATCGGGTAGCCGTCGCCCTCCATCAGGACCTTCAGGATGCGGACGTACGCCTTGTCGATCTCCGCCTTGTCCTGGTACGCGACCTCGGCGGGCTCCTTGTAGGCGCCCTTCACGATCCGGACGCGGCTGCCGGCGGCGGCCAGGCGGCGGGCGTCGGCCTCGGTGCGGAAGAGGTAGGCCTGGATCACGCAGCCGGTCTGCGGGAAGTCCCGGCGCAGCTCCTCGTGGATGGCGAACATCGAGTCGAGGGTGGTGTGGTCCTCGGCGTCCAAGGTGACGGTGGTGCCGATGGCCGCGGCGGCCTCGACGACCGGGCGGACGTTGGCGAGCGCGAGCTCGTGCCCGCCCTCCAGCGCCTGGCCGAACATCGACAGCTTGACCGACATCTCGACCGTCTCGCCGAGGCCCAGGACGCTCAGGCGGTCGATCAGCTCCAGGTAGGCGTCGCGGGCGGCGTGCGACTGCTCCACCGTGGTGATGTCCTCGCCGACGACGTCGAGGGTGACCTCCAGCCCGTTGCTCGTGAGCTCCTCGACGATCGGGATGACCTGGTCGACCGTCTCACCGGGGATGAACCGGTTCACCACGGGCTTGGTCACCGGGGCGGCAGAGACGATTCGGCGCAGCTTGTCGCTGCGCGAGGCGGCGAGGATCGCGGGACCCAGCACGGGGCACCTCCAACGGGTGGCAGAAGCGGACATACGGCCATCACCGGTGCGGCGGCGACCACAAGGAAAACGCAAGTGAAACCACCGTGAAACCTATGGATCTCCACGATCCTCTGCCATCGACAGCTGTCACGCATCCGTGTCCCGGATCTCATACATCTGTCTGAAGACCGGGTGCGGCAGTGCGAGAATGGCCGGGTGAAGGGCGATTACCAGGACCTGGTGGACGAGATCTCGGGGCTGCTCGGCGCCCCGGCGACGCTGGAGAACCGGGACTTCCGCCTCATCGCCTTCGGCGCCCACGACAGCGACGACGACCTCGCCATGGACCCGGTCCGCACCCGCTCGATCCTCACCCGGCAGTCCACGGCCGCCGTGCGCGCCTGGTTCGAGGCCTACGGCATCGCGCGCGCCACCGGGCCGGTACGGATCCCGGCGGCCCCGGACGCGGGGGTCTTCCGGGGGCGGCTCTGCCTGCCGGTGCGCTACCGCGGGATCGTGCAGGGGTACGTGTGGCTGCTGGACCAGGAGTCCGGCCCCGGCCCGGCGCACGGCGCGGGACCGGGCCCGGCGGCTCTGGACGCGGCGATGGAGGTGGCCCAGCGGATCGGGGTCCTGCTCGCGGAGGAGGCCCGGGCGGGCGCCGACCTCTCGCGGGAGTTCCGCGCGGTGCTCACCGCCGGGCGGGGCTGGCAGCGGGACATGGCGGTGGCCGCGCTGCGGGTGGCGCTGGGGCCGGGGGCCGACGGACTGCACGCGGCGGTCTGCGTGGCCCCGTGGACCGGGGAGACCCCGTCGTCGGTACCGGGCGCGGCCGCGGTGTGCGTCGTACCGAAGCCGGGCGGCGGGTCGGGCGACGGATCCGGGGACGGATCCGGGGACGCGTCCGGGTCCGGGTCCGGGCAAGCCCCCGGCGGGCAGGCGCTGGCGGTGCTGGTGCGGCTGCGCTCCGCGGACGCGCTGGCTCCGGCGCTGACGGCGGTGTCCCGGCTGCTGCCTCGGGCGGCGGGGGGACCGGGCGCGGCAGCGGCCGGGGTGTCCGACCTGGTGCGGGCCCTGGCGGAACTGCCCGCCGCCTGGCAGCAGGCCGTGGCCGCGGCGCGGGCGGGGGCGGCGCAGCCGCGGTTCGGCCCGGTCGCGCAGTGGTCGCTGATCGGCCCGTACCGGATGCTGACGGCCATCGCCGCGGACCCGGTGGACGACCCGGCGACGCGGACGCTGCTCGGGCCGGGCAACCGGGAACTCGCCCGCACCGCCGAGGTGTTCCTCGACTGCGCCGGCCAGGCGGGCCGCGCGGCGGCGGCCCTGGGCATCCACCGGCAGACCCTGTACTACCGCCTCTCGCGGGTGGAGCAGCTGACCGGGCTCGACCTCGACGAGGGCGAGGACCGGCTGCTGCTCCACATGGCCCTCAAGGCGGCCCGGCTCGCCTAGGCCGCGGGCCCGGACGCGGGATCGGAAACGGGCTCGGAAACGGACGCGGGCTCGGAAGCGGGCCCGGCCACCGGGGCCTTCGCCATCGCCTCCACCGCCCGCCGCATCCCCTCGGTCAGTTCCGCCGGGGTCGCGGCCGACGCCGGGTCGAAGAGCCACTGGAGCATGAAGCCGTTGAGCAGCGCCTGGTAGAACGCGCCCGTCGTGCGCATGTCCTCCTCGCCCACCTGCTCCTCCGGCACCCCGGTGAACATCGAGACCATGCCCTTGCGGCCCTCCCCCTGCGAGGCGGCGAGCAGTTCACGCAGCTCCGGCAGCCGCTCGCGGGTGAGCGCGACCTCCATGCTGGCCGCCCAGATCGGGCCCGACGCCTCGTGCCCGGCGTGCACCCCGTCCCACACCGAGCGGAACCGCTCCAGCGAGCCACCCTCCCCCTCGATACCGGCGGTGAACTTGTTGCCCCAGTCCTCGATGAGGGCGATGAACGCCTGCGTCAGCAGCGCGTCCTTGGAGCCGTAGTGGTACCCGATGGATGCCAGGTTCGCGCCCGAGGCCTTGACGATGTCCCGCGCGGTGGTCCGTACGAAACCCTTCTCGACCAGGCACTTCTTGGCGCCCTCCAGCAGATCTTCGCGATGTCCCATGGCTTCACCGTAGCAAGACACCCGTCCTAGACAGAAGTTCTATACGATCGTTCTAGACACACGTTTATGACGCTTGTACATTGCTCCTCATGACGAACTCCGCAGCACGCCTCGCCGGCCGGCGGGAATGGATCGCCTTCACCGTTCTCCTCCTGCCGCTGCTCCTGGTCTCGATGGACGTCTCCGTCCTCTACTTCGCCATCCCGGCCATCACCCGGGAGCTCGACCCGAGCGCCACCCAGCAGCTGTGGATCTTCGACAGCTACGCCTTCGCCCTCTCCGGCCTGCTGATCACGATGGGCTCCCTCGGGGACCGGATCGGCCGCCGCAAGCTGCTGCTGATCGGCGCCGCCGCCTTCGGGCTCGCCTCCGTCGGCGCCGGCTACGCCACCAGCGCCGAGATGCTGATCGCCTGCCGCGTACTGCTCGGCATCGGCGGCGCGACCCTGATGCCGTCCACGCTGGCCCTCGTACGGAACCTGTTCACGGACGCCGGACAGCGCGGCAAGGCCATCGCCATCTGGTCCGGCGCCATGACCGGCGGCATCGCCCTCGGATCGGTCATGAGCGGTGTGATGCTGAACCACTTCTGGTGGGGCTCGGTCTTCCTGATCAACGTCCCCGCGATGCTGCTCCTGCTGGTCCTGGTCCCGGTGCTGGTACCGGAGTTCAAGGACCCGGCGCCCGGCCGCTTCGACCTGGTGAGCGTCCCGCTGTCGACGGCCGCCGTCCTGCCGGTCGTCTACGGCCTCAAGGAGATCGCCGCCGAGGGCTTCACCCCGCTCCACGCGGCCTGCGTCGCCGTCGGCCTGGCCTTCGGGTACGCCTTCCTGCGCCGTCAGCGCACCCGTGACGACGCGATGATCAGCCGGGCCCTGTTCCAGGGCCGCGGCTTCGGAGCCGGCATCGCCCTGAACACGATCTCCGCCTTCGCCATGATGGGCTCGGCCTACTTCACCACCCAGTACCTCCAGTCGGTGCTCGGCATGGGCACCCTGGAAGCCGCCCTGTGGAGCCTCGCCCCGTCGGTCGTCATCGGCGCCGCCGCCCCCGTCTCCGCCTCCCTGGCCCAGAAGCTCGACCGGGCGTACGTCATCGCCGGAGGGTTCTGCCTCGCCGCGGCCGGGTTCGCGCTGATCGGCCTGGTCGGCGCCGACTCCCTGTGGCTGCTGCTCACCGGCGCCGGGGTGCTGGCCTCGGGCATCGTGACCGTGATGTCCCTGGTCTCCGACATGGCGCTGGGCGCGGCTCCCGCCGAGAAGGCCGGTTCGGCCGCCTCCCTGCTGGAGACGGGCCAGGAGTTCGGCGGGGCCCTGGGCATGGCGGTCCTGGGCAGCCTCGGCACCGCGGTCTACCGGAGCGACCTCTCCGGTCAGGAGCCCGCCGTGCGCGAAACCCTCGGCGGAGCGGTCGCCACCGCCCGGCAGCTCGGCGGCGAGGCGGGCGGGCAGGTGCTGACCCCGGCCCGCGAGGCCTTCGTGCACGGCATGCACTACGCCGCCTGGGGCGGTACGGCCCTCCTGCTCGGGGCGGCGGTGCTCGCCGTGGCCCTGCTCCGCGGGATCCCCGCCCCGGCCGGCGGCCCGGCGCAGCGGGTCGAGGAGGCCGAAGCCCTCGCGAGCTGACCGGCGTACAAGAAAGGGCCCGGGGTCGTCCCCGGGCCCTTCTTGACGTGACTGCGACCGTCAGTCGAGGCTGACCGTGCGCGCCGAGACGGCGCCGATCTCGGCGGAGATGTCCGCGAGGACGTTCACCGGAACCTCGGCGTCGACCGTGAGGACCACGAGCGCCTCGCCGCCCTCCTCGGCGCGGGCGACCTGCATGCCCGCGATGTTCAGGCCGGCCTCGCCGAGGATGCGGCCCACGGTGCCGACCACGCCCGGGCGGTCGGTGTAGCGCAGGACGACCATGAAGTCGGCGAGGGCCAGGTCCACGTCGTACTCGCCGACACCGACGATCTTCTGCAGGTGCTTCGGGCCCGCGAGCGTGCCGGAGACCGATACCTCCGAGCCGTCCGACAGGGTGCCGCGTACGGTCACCACGTTGCGGTGGTCCGGGGACTCCGAACTGGTCGTCAGGCGCACCTCGACACCGCGCTCCTGAGCGAACAGCGGGGCGTTGACGTAGGAGACCGTCTCGTCGACGACGTCCTCGAAGACACCCTTGAGCGCGGAGAGTTCGAGCACCTTCACATCGTGCTGGGTGATCTCGCCGCAGACCTCGACGTCGAGACGGACCGCGACCTCGCCCGCCAGCGCGGTGAAGATGCGGCCGAGCTTCTCGGCGAGCGGCAGGCCGGGACGGACGTCCTCGGCGATGACGCCGCCCTGGACGTTGACCGCGTCCGGCACGAGCTCACCGGCGAGCGCGAGGCGCACCGACTTGGCGACCGAGACACCGGCCTTCTCCTGGGCCTCGTCCGTGGACGCGCCGAGGTGCGGGGTGCAGACGACCTGGTCGAGCTCGAAGAGCGGGGAGTCCGTGCAGGGCTCCTTCGCGTACACGTCGAGGCCGGCGCCGGCGACGCGGCCCTCCTTGATGGCCGAGTACAGCGCGGCCTCGTCCACGATCCCGCCGCGAGCGGCGTTGACGATGCGGACGGACGGCTTCACCTTGTGCAGGGCCTCGTCCCCGATGAGACCGAGGGTCTCGGGGGTCTTGGGCAGGTGCACGGTGATGAAGTCGGCGACCTCGAGGAGTTCGTCCAGCGTCAGCATCTTGACGCCCATCTGGGCGGCGCGCGCGGGCTGTACGTACGGGTCGTAGGCGACGACCTTCATGCCGAAGGCCGACATGCGCTGCGCGACCAGGACGCCGATGCGGCCGAGGCCGACGACGCCGAGGGTCTTCTCGCTGAGCTCGACGCCCGTGTACTTGTTCCGCTTCCACTCGCCGTTCTTCAGGGCGGTGTTGGCCTGCGGAATGTTGCGGGCCGTGGCGACGAGCAGGCCGCAGGCGAGCTCGGCGGCGGTCACGATGTTGGAGGTCGGGGCGTTGACGACCATCACGCCGGCCTTGGTGGCGGCGGACACGTCGACGTTGTCCAGACCGACGCCGGCGCGGGCGACGACCTTCAGCTTCTTGGCGGCGGCGATGGCCTCGGCGTCGACCTTGGTGGCGGAGCGGACCAGGATCGCGTCGACGTCGACGATCGCGGGCAGCAGCTCCGCGCGGTCGGCTCCGTTGACGTGCCGGATCTCGAAGTCCGGCCCGAGCGCGTCCACGGTGGCGGGCGACAGCTCTTCGGCGATGAGTACGACAGGTTTCGAGCTCACGTGGGTCCTCACAAGTCCAGTGCGGACGGCCGTCCCGACGGCCGCAGGCGGTGGAGGGGGGTAGCCGCGTGGAAGACGCACGACACTGTGGGCCTGACGCGTTGTGTTGTGCAGTGTAGTGGCGGATCCCGAGCAGAATTCCGCCTGTACGGAAGGATCACCCGTCCGTGGTTGGCCGGGGTGGACAAGCCACGCCATCGGAGGTCCATATTCCGATACGGCGCGGGGGCCGGGACGCTGTGTCCCGGCCCCCGCCACGTGAGAGATCAGCTCTCGTCGTTGTCGACCCAGCTCATGAGCTTGCGCAGCTTCTTGCCGGTCGTCTCGAGGAGGTGCGCCTCGTCGGCCTTCTTGTACTCGTTGTACTTCGGCAGGCCGGCCTTGTACTCGGCCATCCAGGTGTTGGCGAACTCGCCGCTCTGGATCTCGGCCAGGACCTGCTTCATCTCGGCCTTGGTGGCGTCCGTGATGATGCGGGGGCCGGTGATGTAGTCGCCCCACTCGGCGGTCTCGGAGACCGACCAGCGCATCTTCTCCAGGCCGCCCTCGTACATGAGGTCCACGATGAGCTTCAGCTCGTGCAGGCACTCGAAGTACGCGATCTCCGGCTGGTAGCCGGCCTCGGTCAGGGTCTCGAAACCGGCCTTGACCAGAGCGGAGGCGCCACCACAGAGAACGGCCTGCTCACCGAACAGGTCGGTCTCGGTCTCCTCGGTGAAGGTGGTCTTGATGACGCCGGCGCGGGTGCCGCCGATGCCGGCCGCGTACGAGAGCGCCAGCGCGAAGGCGCTGCCGGTGAAGTCCTGCTCGACGGCGGCGATGCAGGGCACGCCGCGGCCTTCCTCGTACTGGCGGCGGACCAGGTGGCCCGGGCCCTTGGGAGCGACGAGGGCGACGTCCACGTTGGCCGGGGGCTTGATGAAGCCGTAGCGGACGTTGAAGCCGTGGCCGAAGAAGAGCGCGTCGCCCTCCTCGAGGTGCTCCTTGACGGACTCCTCGTAGATCTCGGCCTGCAGCGGGTCCGGCGTCAGGATCATGATGACGTTCGCCCAGGCCGCGGCCTCGGACACGGAGACGACCTTGAGACCCTGCTCCTCGGCCTTGGCCTTGGACTTCGAGCCCTCCTTCAGACCGACGACGACGTCGACGCCGGAGTCACGGAGCGACAGCGCGTGGGCGTGGCCCTGGCTGCCGTAACCGATGACCGCGACCTTGCGGCCCTGGATGATGGACAGGTCGGCGTCGTTCTCGTAGAACAGCTCGGCCACTGGGATATCTCCTTGGTGCGCTGGTGTTGCTCCCACCGTACGGCGGGGAACGGAATAAGAGGTTCTTGGTCTCGCTATACGAGCGGACCGGCTTCGATCAGGCGCTGCGGTCGAGCGCGCGCAGGCTGCGGTCCGTGATGGACCGGCCGCCGCGCCCTATGGCGATCGTGCCGGACTGCACGAGTTCCTTGATGCCGAAGGGCTCCAGCATCTTCAGCATCGCGCCGAGCTTGTCGGCGCCGCCGGTGGCCTCGATGGTGACGGCCTCCGGGGAGACGTCGACGGTCTTGGCGCGGAACAGCTGGACGATCTCGACGATCTGCGAGCGGGTCTCGTTGTCGGCGCGGACCTTCACCAGAACGAGTTCACGCTCGATGGCGTTGTGCTGCTCCAGCTCGACGATCTTGAGCACGTTGACCAGCTTGTTGAGCTGCTTGGTCACCTGCTCCAGCGGGAGGTCCTCGACGTTCACGACGATGGTGATGCGCGAGATGTCGGGGTGCTCGGTGACACCGACCGCGAGGGAGTCGATGTTGAACCCGCGGCGGGAGAACAGCGCGGCGATCCGGGCGAGGATGCCGGGCGTGTTCTCGACCAGGACGGAGAGCGTGTGCTTGGACATGTGAGGCGTTCTCTCTCTCGGCTCTCTCGGCTCAGTCGTCTTCGTTGTCGCCGAAGTCGGGACGGACGCCCCGGGCTGCCATGACCTCGTCGTTGGAGGTTCCGGCGGCGACCATCGGCCACACCATGGCGTCCTCGTGGACGATGAAGTCGATCACGACCGGGCGGTCGTTGATCGCGTTGGCTTCGGCGATGACCTTGTCCAGGTCGGCCGGGTCCTCGCAGCGCAGGGCCACGCAGCCCATGGCCTCGGACAGCTTGACGAAGTCCGGGACGCGGGTGCCCTTGCGGGGGGCGGTGGACTCGCCGAGCTGGGAGCCGACGGTGCCGTGGCCCGTCTCGTCGGCGTGCAGCACGGTGTTGGAGTACCGCTGGTTGTAGAACAGGGTCTGCCACTGGCGGACCATGCCCAGCGCACCGTTGTTGATGATCGCGACCTTGATCGGGATGTTGTTCAGCGCACAGGTGACCAGTTCCTGATTGGTCATCTGGAAGCAGCCGTCGCCGTCGATCGCCCAGACCGTGCGCTCGGGCATGCCGACCTTGGCGCCCATCGCGGCGGGGACCGCGTAGCCCATGGTTCCGGCGCCGCCGGAGTTGAGCCAGGTGCGCGGCTCCTCGTACTTGACGAAGTGCGAGGCCCACATCTGGTGCTGGCCGACGCCGGCCGCGTAGACGGTGCCCTTCGGCGCGAGCGCGCCGATCCGCTCGATGACCTGCTGGGGCGACAGCATGCCGTCCTCGGGCAGGTCGTAGCCCAGCGGGTACGTGTCGCGCCAGCGGCTGAGGTCCTTCCACCAGGCGGTGTAGTCCCCGGCGTTGCCCTCGGTGTGCTCCGCCTGGACGGCCTGGATCAGGTCGGCGATGACCTCGCGGGCGTCACCGACGATCGGGACGTCGACCGCGCGGTTCTTGCCGATCTCGGCCGGGTCGATGTCCGCGTGGATGATCTTGGCGAAGGGGGCGAAGCTGTCCAGCTTGCCCGTGACGCGGTCGTCGAAGCGGGTGCCGAGCGCGATCAGCAGGTCCGACTTCTGCAGGGCGGTGACCGCGGTGACCGCACCGTGCATGCCCGGCATGCCGACGTGCAGCGGGTGGCTGTCGGGGAAGGAGCCCAGCGCCATCAGCGTGGTGGTGACCGGGACGCCCGTCAGCTCGGCCAGGACCTTCAGCTCGGCGGTCGCGCCGGACTTCATGACGCCGCCGCCGACGTACAGGACCGGGCGCTTGGCCTGGCAGATGAGCTTGGCGGCCTCGCGGATCTGCTTGGCGTGCGGCTTGGTGACCGGCCGGTAGCCGGGGAGGTCCATCGTGGGCGGCCACGAGAAGGTGGTCTTCGCCTGGAGGGCGTCCTTGGCGATGTCGACCAGGACCGGGCCCGGGCGGCCGGTCGAGGCGATGTGGAAGGCCTGGGCGATCGTCCGCGGGATGTCCTCGGCCCTGGTCACCAGGAAGTTGTGCTTGGTGATCGGCATCGTGATGCCGACGATGTCCGCCTCCTGGAAGGCGTCGGTGCCGATCGCCTTGGAGGAGACCTGGCCGGTGATCGCGACGAGCGGGACGGAGTCCATGTGCGCGTCGGCGATCGGGGTGACCAGGTTGGTCGCGCCCGGGCCCGAGGTCGCCATACAGACGCCGACCTTGCCCGTGGCCTGCGCGTAGCCGGTGGCGGCGTGGCCGGCCCCCTGCTCGTGGCGGACCAGGATGTGACGGACCTTCGTGGAATCCATCATCGGGTCGTACGCGGGGAGGATGGCGCCGCCCGGAATGCCGAAGACCGTGTCGCACCCCACCTCTTCGAGAGAGCGGATGAGGGACTGCGCACCCGTGACGTGCTCAATGGCGGCGGACTGCTGTCCGCCGTTACGGGCCCGCGGCTGCGGATGGTGGGCCCCGGTGGCCTGCTCGGTCATCGGCATTCTCTTCTCGAAGCTGAGGGTTTTACGAGGAGGGTTTTACGAGATTCGACGTTGCCAGTGCAACAAAAAACCCCTCGTGCCGGGAGGCAAGCGAGGGGAGCGCGTCGGGTGCGTTGAGCGGGGACATGCTGGCCCCAGCTTCAGCCGACGCGCTTTCCAAGTACGAGAATTCGGGTGCGCATGGCATTGACCCTCCCTCCGGCGGGAGGTGGATGTCAAGTGGGTGGGACGGGCGTCTCATTATGTGAGCCTCTGTGGATGACCATCGAGCTCCCGGCGGAACCACCGGCCAAGGCGGGTTGCACCGCTCCGCCCGGTACTGGGAACGTACCGCGCACCAGCGCCCGCCGCAGCCTGTACTCGTCGAGGGGGCCGGAAAACGCCATCCCCTGGCCGTGCGTGCAGCCCATGGCCCGCAGGGCCATGACCTGCTCGGGCAGGTCCACCCCGTCGGCCACCGACTGCATGCCGAGGTCGTTTGCGATCCGCAACAGGCCTGCGGTGATCTTGTGCAGGCGGGCCGATTCGACCACGCCTTCGACCAGGCCCCGGTCCAGCTTGAGCACGTCCACCGGCAGCCGGCGCAGGGCGCCGATGGCCGCGTAACCGCTGCCGAAGCCGTCCAGGGCGATTCCGATACCGATCCGGTGCAGGGCTGTGAGCCGGCGCTCCAGGTCGTCGAAGGGCACTCTGGGGTCGGATACGGCGAGCTCCAGGACCAGCGCCCCGGAGTGCAGCCCGTGCCGGGTCAGCAGGGCCTCCACGGAGCCCAGCGGGACCGCGCGGTCGAGCAGCCGCTGGGCCGTCATCCGCACGGCCACCGGTACGTCGTGCCCGGCCCGGTGCCGCTCGGCGGCCTGCTCCACGGCCTCCTCCAGCAGCCATCGCCCCAGCTCGGCGGCGCGGGAGGCGTCCGGACCGGCCGAGTGCGCGCCTTCGCCGCACTCGGCGACCCGGAGGAACTCGGCCGGGGTGAACAAGATCCCCTGGGCGGACCGCCAGCGTGCCTGCGCGGCCACGGCCGACACCTCGCCGGTGGCCAGCGAGACCACGGGCTGGTGCAGCAGGGCGAACTCTCCCTCATGCAGCGCGGTGCGCAGCCGCCCCGCCAGCTCGGCCTTGCGCACGACCTCGGCCTGCATCTGGGGTGCGTACATCTCGACCCGGTCCTTGCCGGCCGCCTTGGCCCGGTACATCGCCAGATCCGCGTTGCGCATCAGGTCCGAAGGGGTGATGCCGGGGTCGGCGAAGGCCGCGCCGATGCTGGCGGCGACCCGGACCTCGCTGCCGGCGATCCGGTACGGCTGGGAGAGCGTGGTGCGCAGCCGGTCGGCGATCTCGCGCACCAGGTATTCGCGGGCACTGCGGTCCCGGCTGCCGTCGCCCACGATCAGCGCGGCGAACTCGTCCCCGCCGAGCCGGGCGGCGGTGTCCCCGGCGCGGACCGAGTCCTGGAGCCTGCGCGCGGCCTCGATGAGGAGCTCGTCGCCCGCCTGGTGGCCGATGGTGTCGTTGACCGCTTTGAAACCGTCGAGGTCGATGAAGAGCACGGCGGTGTTGTGGTCGCCCGCGCGCCGGCCGGCCAGCGCCTGGCGGACCCGGCGGGTGAACAGCGCCCGGTTGGGCAGGTCGGTCAGCGGATCGTGCTCGGCGCTGTGCTGGAGCTGCGCCTGGAGCCGGACGCGCTCGGTGACGTCCCGGCTGTTGAGGATCAGGCCGCCCTGGTGGCGGTTGACGGTGGACTCGACATTGAGCCATTCGCCGCCGCCGGACTTGAACCGGCACTCGATGCGGGTGGTGGGCTCCTCGGCGGGCGGGGCGGCGAGGAAGCGGCGTACCTCGTGGACGACCCGGCCGAGGTCGTCGGGATGGATGAGGGTGGCCAGCTCGGTGCCGACCAGCTCCTCCGCCTCGCGGCCGTAGACCCCGGCCGCGGCGGGGCTCACGTACCGCAGCATCCCGGTGGGCGCGGCGATCATGATCACGTCGCTGGAGCCCTGGACCAGGGAGCGGAAGTGGTTCTCCTTCTGGGCCAGCTCCTGGGTCAGGGCGATGTTGTCGAGGAGCATGATGCCCTGCCGGATGACAAGGGCGAGGACGACGGTGCAGCCGGTGACGACCACCACCTTGTCGACGCTGCGGCTCTCGATCACGTTGTACAGGATGCCGAGGGTGCAGACGGCCGCGGCGAGGTACGGGGTGAGCGCGGGCAGCGACCGCGCGATCGGGCGGCTGACCGGGCGCGGGCCGCGGACCGGATCCGCGAACTCCGGTGGGGAGCCGATCCGGCGGGCGCCCCAGGGCGCGTAGGCGAGCAGCAGGGACCCGGCGAACCAGCCGGCGTCGAGGAGCTCGCCGGAGCGGTAGCTCTCCTTCAGCAGCGGCGAGGTGAAGATGGCGTCGCAGAGCACGGTCAGCGCGAGCGCGGCGATGGCCGTGTTGACGGCGGACCGGTTGGTCGCCGACCTCCTGAAGTGGAGGACCAGGACCATGGAGACGAGCGCGATGTCCAACAGCGGGTAGGCCAGTTCGAGCGCGGCCCCCGGGACGCTGCCGGCGCTGTGCGATCGGGCGGCCTTGGCGAGGGCCAGGCTCCACGAGAGGGTGAGCAGGGATCCCGCGATCAGCCACGAGTCGAGGGCGAGGCAGACCCAGCCCGCCCGGGTGACGGGGCGCTTGGCGAGGACCAGGAGGCCCACGATCGCGGGCGGGGCGAAGCAGAGGAAGAAGAACTGGGCCGGAGACGGGTTCGGCATCTCCTTGTGGATCACGACCTCGTACCACCCCCAGACCGCGTTTCCACAGGCGGACATCAGCGAGGAGAGGGCGAAGAGCAGCCAGGCGAGCCGGTCGCGGTTCGCGTGGGTGCGCGCGTACCGGTAGCAGGATGCGGCGGCCAGCAGGGCGGCCGCGCTGAGGCCGAAGTCGCCCATGATGTCGGCGATCTCACTGCCGCCCCAGCCCATTCCCGCGCCGACCGCGTATACGCCCCACACCACGGCCAGGAGTGCCTGGACGGCGCCTCCCCGGCCTCCGCCAGGGACGGGCGCCCGGGTCAGGAGCGCCGCCCCCGGGGCACTCACCGGTCCCCCTCGCTGGCTGGTTTCGGTGCGGCCCAGTCCCGGCACCGGCGCCTCCGGCGGCCTTGCCGCGTCGGATCCTTCATCCATTGGCCGTGCATCGCCCGTCGCCCCCCAAAGTGTCCGATCACTCCCCAGCGCCAGACGTTCGTGGCGCAGCCCCTTGGTCCGGACGATACACCACTTTCGTTACTCTGGGACATAGTCTCTCTACGCTCCGTCACCAAGCGGGGAGTTGTGGGCACCGAACGCATCCGGTCAACTGCGGAGCGTGGGCGACAGGCGTCTCACTCGGTGATCAATACCGTGTTCTCCACGGGCTCCCCGGCGGCGAAGCGATTCAGCTGGCGCGCCACGAGGCGCTTCGCCCGCGGCTCGAACGCCGAGCTGCTGCCGCCGACATGAGGCGTGATCAGGACATGGGGCGCGTGCCAGAGCGGATGGCCGGAAGGCAGCGGTTCCGGATCGGTGACGTCCAGCGCGGCGCGCAGCCGCCCCGACTCCAGTTCCGCGAGAAGGGACTTGGTGTCGACGACGGGCCCGCGGGCCACGTTGACCAGCAGCGCGCCGTCCTTCATCCGGCCGAGGAACTCGGCGCCCGCCAGGCCCCGGGTCTGCTCGGTCAGCGGCGTGGAGAGGATGACCACGTCGGCCTGCGGAAGGAGTCGGGGCAATTCGGCCAGGGCGTGCACCGGCCCGCGCCCGCTGCTGCGCGCCGAGCGTGCGACCCGTGCGATCCGCCGGCACTCGAACGGCGCCAGCCGGTCCTCGATGGCCGCGCCGATGGATCCGTAGCCGATGATCAGGACGGACTTGTCGGCCAGGGCCTCGTAGAAGCCGCCGCGCCAGTCCTCGCGGTCCTGGCCGCGGACCATGCCCGGGATGCCCCGCAGCGAGGCGAGGACGAGGGTCAGCGCCAGCTCGGCGGTGCTCGCCTCGTGGACGCCGCGTGCGTTGCACAGGCGTACACCGGGACTCAGCGAGGCGAGGCCGCCGAGGACGTGGTCGATGCCGGCGGTCAGCGTCTGCACGACCCGCAGCCGCGGCATGGCCGCCAGCGGGCGCAGGGTGACTTCGGAGGACTTCATGTACGGGGTGACGTAGAAGACACAGTCCACGGGATCGGCCGGGAAGTCCTCCTCGCCGTCCCAGTGTCGGTAGCGGAAGGAGTCGGGCAGGCCCTCGAACTCCTCGGCGGGGAAGGGGAGCCAGACGTCCCCGGTCATAGCGGTCATGATCCCGAGGCTATGCGAAGGCATTCGGATCAAGACGTTAGTTTGTTTGCCGGACCGAAAGAGGGCGGGGGACGCACGGGTGGAGCGCAGGTCGATCGGGGCGGCAGCGCTGACGGTGGGCGCCGTCGGGCTCGGGTGCATGCCGATGAGCTGGGCCTACGGGCCTTCGCGCCGGCAGCGCGAGGACGCGGGGGCCCAGTCGCTGGCCGCGGTGCACACGGCGCTCGACCTGGGGGCCAATCTGCTGGACACCGCCGACCTGTACGGGCCCTACACCAACGAGCTGCTGCTCGGGCGGGTGCTGCGGGAGCGCCGCGCCGAGGCGTTCGTCTCGGCCAAGGTGGGGCTGCGGGCGGGCGAGCAGCACGTGGTGGCCGACGGGCGGCCGGGCTATCTGCGGCGGGCTTGTGACGCCTCGCTGCGGCGGCTGCGGACCGACGTCATAGACCTGTACCAGCTGCACCGGGTGGATCCGGACGTCCCGGTGGAGGAGACCTGGGGCGCGATGGCGGAGCTGGTGGGTGCGGGGAAGGTACGGGCCCTCGGGTTCTGCGCGCTGGGCGCCGCGGCCGGGCCGGGGGCGGGGCGGCGCGGGGACCGGGCGTACGGGGCGACGCTGCGTCACCTGGAGCGGGCTCAGCAGGTGTTCCCGGTGAGCGCGGTGCAGGCGGAGCTGTCGGTGTGGTCGCCGGAGGCGGCGTGGCAGCTGCTGCCGTGGTGCGCGGCGCGCGGGGTGGGGTTCCTCGCGGCGATGCCGCTGGGCAGCGGGTTCCTGACCGGGACGCTCACCCCGGGCGAGGGCTTCGAGTCGCAGGACGTACGGGCCCGGCATCCGCGGTTCACGGCGTACGCGATGGCGGCGAACCAGGTGCTGGTGGCGGGGCTGCGGGAGGTCGCGCGGCGGCACGGGCCCGAGGTCACGGCGGCGCAGGTGGCGCTGGCGTGGGTGCTGGCGCAGGGGCCGCAGGTGGTGCCGGTGCCGGGGGCCGAGCGGGCGTGCTGGGCGGCGGAGAACGCGCGCGCGGCGCAGGTGCGGCTGACGGCCGCCGATCTGGCGGACCTGGCGGCGCTCCCACCGGCGGTCGGGGCCTGGGACTGATCTCCACTACCACTCGATCGGGTGTACGAGCGGTGGAACTTCGGGGCCGGTCCGGGCTGTTGAGTCAGTTGTAAGGGCAGGATCGGTGGACCGGAGGGGAGCAGGACCATGCGATACGGACGCGATCACGGACAGTCGGCAGGGGGCGCGGGGGCAGCGGGGGCAGGGGTGGTGGCAGGTCCGGGGCGCGCGGGGACTCGCGCCCGACCCCGACCCCGACCCCGGGCGGTGGTGGCCCTGGCACTGGCCGGGTGCGGGGCGCTGCTGGCGGGTGGCTGCTCGCCGGAGGGCGGGCCAGGGGGGCAGGCCGACGGCTCGCCACCGGGCGCGGCCGCCACGGCGTCGGCGCCGGGCGCCTCGGGCGGACCATCGGCGTCCCCGCGGGTTTCGGGGCCGCCGGCCAAGGGTGCGGTGACGGTGACCGGCGAGGTCGCCAAGGGCCTGGAGTCGCCGTGGGGCGTGGCTCCGCTGCCCGACGGGAATCTCCTGGTCGCCTCCCGGGACAAGGGCACCATCAGCCGGGTGGATGTGGCCACGGGCGCGGTGACGCCGATCGGGAAGGTGCCCGGGGTGGCCCCGGGCGGCGAGGGAGGCCTGCTGGGGCTGGCCCTCTCCCCGTCCTTCGCCTCGGACCGCATGGTGTACGCCTACTTCACGACCGAGTCCGACAATCGGATCGCCCGGCTGCGTTATGACGAGCAGAGACCGGCCGGGCAGCAACTGGGCGCGCCCGACACGGTGTTCCGGGGCATCCCCAAGGGCCTGATCCACAATGGCGGGCGGATCGCCTTCGGCCCGGACAAGATGCTGTATGCCGGGACGGGCGAGACCGGGGACACCGGCCTGGCGCAGGACAAGAAGTCGCTGGGCGGCAAGATCCTGCGGATGACCCCGGACGGGGAGCCGGTGCACGGCAATCCCGAGGCCGATTCCGTCGTCTATTCGTACGGGCACCGCAATGTCCAGGGCCTGGCCTGGGACAAGGACAAGCGGCTGTGGGCGGCGGAGTTCGGCCAGAACACCTGGGACGAGCTGAATCTGATCGAGCCCGGCGGCAATTACGGCTGGCCGGAGGCGGAGGGCAAGGCCGGCAAGCCCGGCCTGCGTGACCCGGTGGCGGTGTGGAAGACCGACGAGGCCTCGCCGAGCGGGATCGCCTGGGCGGAGGGGTCGATCTGGATGGCCGGGCTGAAGGGCAACCGGCTGTGGCGCATCCCGCTGGCCGGGACGGGCCTGGTGGCGGATCCGGAGGCCTTCCTGGAGGGTGAGTACGGACGGCTGCGCACGGTGGTGGCCCTCGGCGGCGACAGATTGCTGCTGGTCACGAGCGAGACGGACGGGCGCGGATCGCCGCAAGCGGGCGACGACAGGATTCTGACACTGACGGTGCGATGACCGGCATGGTCCCGGCGCGGGACGAAAGGTGCGGTGTACACGGTGTTCAACATGATCGAGGAGCTGTTCAGCCCCGGGCGGGGGCACACGGACGACGAGAGGAAGAGGCTGGAGCTGTCCCGGGTCGACACCAGTGACGGCGACCCGGGACGGGGCCCGATAGACCTCGGCTCCGGCAAGGTGCTCATACGCGTGGCCGACCCGGAGGAGCCTGCGCCCTGATCGGGCCGGAGGTCACCGGGCGGCCGGTGTCACAGGGGTGAAGAGCCTCAGCCGGTGGGCGAGGGCGGCCGCCTCGCCACGGCCGGAGACGCCCAGCTTCGCCAGGATGTTCGAGACGTGCACGCTGGCCGTCTTCGGGGAGATGAAGAGCTCCTCGGCGATCTGGCGGTTGGTGTGCCCCGCCGCGACCAGTCTTAGTACGTCCTTCTCGCGGCTGGTCAGGCCCAGGGACTCGGCCGGGTCGGTGTCCGGCGCCGGGAGGGCCCGGGGGGTGTCCACGACGGTGAGCGGGAGCCTGGCGCGCTGCGCGAGCAGGGCCAGGTCCTCGCGGAGCCGGCGGGCCCCGAGCCGCTCGGCGGTGGCGTAGGCGTCGCGGAGCAGTTGCGCCGCGGGGTCCCGGTCGCCGCACACCAGAAGGGATTCGGCGAGCCGGTGGCGGGCCCGGGCCAGCAGGTACGGGCGCTCCAGCGGGCGGATGCCCGACTCCACGGCCGCCCAGTCGGCGGCGGTGTCCCGGGCCTCGGCGCGCAGTAGCTCGGCCCGCAGGTACTCGGCGTGGGCGGCCCACACCGGGGCCGGGGTGGCGAGGCCCCGGGCGGCGTTGCGCAGCACGGCCAGGGCCGCGTCCCGGCCGGCGTCGGCGACCGGGAGGCCGCGGGCGTCTGCCTCGGCGGAGGCGGAGGCGAGGAGCAGGGGCCAGGCGTAGCGGTGGTGGCCGAGCGGGAAGCCGTAGTCGATGGCCGCGGCCGTCTCGGTGCGGACCTCCGCCATGCGGCCTTCCCCCGCGGCCACACCGATGGCGAGGCGGTAGAGCGGCAGCCGGTGCTGGGGCTGGGCGTCGTGGGTGCCGAAGTAGGTGTGGGCCGTGGCGAGCCGGGCGGCTGCTTCGGTGAACTCGCCGCGGGCCAGGGCCAGATAGGCCAGCCGGGCGGAGGCCGAGGCGCGCGGCGCGGCGCTGGAGCCGACGTGCAGGGTACGCCGGGCCTCCTCGGCGGCTTCTTCCCAGCGTCCGAGGCTGTACAGGCTCTCCGCCATGTTTCCCCGGACCCAGGCCTCGGTGTCCAGCAACTGCGATTTGTGAACGAGTTCGGCTCCCTGCAGGGCCAGTTCCACGGCCTCACGGGAGCGTCCCAGCCCTTCCAGCTGAGAGGTGAGATTGATATGAGCACGTCCCGCCAGCATGACGAGCCCGAGTTCGGTGGCCCGCTCCTTGACCTCGTGCATCTCGGCGAGGCCGCCCTCGGGGTCGCCGGCGTCGGTGAGCAGGCTGCCGATCGTGATCCGGGCGTTGAGTTCGGTGTCCTCGGCGCCGACCATCCGCGCGTACTCCACGGCGCGTTCGGCGGCCGCGAGGTTCTCGGGGCCCGGGTTGTGGAGCATGCCCCAGCTCGCGGCCCGGACCAGGACGTCGGCGTGTACCTGGGACGGGGGCAGCCCCCGGACGAGCTCCTGCGCCTTGGCCAGCTCGTCCCAGCCGTCGCCGCGGGCCAGGCCGGCGACCAGCCGGGAGCGCTCGGTCCAGAACCAGGCGGCGCGCAGCGGGTCCCGGCCGTCGTCCAGCAGCCGCAGGGCGGTCTTGGTGAACTTCAGGGCGCGTTCGCGCTCGCCGCCGAAGCGGGCCGCGACGGTCGCCTCGGCCAGCAGGTCGAGCCGTTGGAGCGGGGTGGTCGCCGGATCGCAGCCGCAGGGCGGGTAGACCTCGGTGTAGTCCGCCGGGCGCAGTTGCTCGCGTACCTCCTGCGGGGCGCTCTCCCACAGCTCCATGGCCCGTTCCAGCAGCCGCAGCTGCTCGGAGTAGGCGTGGCGGCGGCGGGCGGCCACCGAGGCGGCGAGCACGGCGGGCAGCGCCTTGGCGGTGTCGTTCGCCCAGTACCAGTAGCTCGCGAGCCGGATGACCCGCTCTTCGGCGCGGACCAGCGAGCCGTCGGCCTCCATCGCCTCGGCGTAGCGGCGGTTGACGCGGGCGCGCTCGCCGGGCAGCAGGTCGTCGCTGACGGCCTCGCGGACCAGCGAGTGGCGGAAGCGGTATCCGTCGCCGTCGGGGGTGGCGAGCAGGATGTTGGCGCCGACGGCGGCGCGCAGGGCCTCGATCAGCTCGTCCTCGGTGAGCCGGGTGACGGCGCGCAGCAGGGGGTACTCGACGGCGGAGCCGCCCTCGGCGACGACGCGGACCACGCGCTGGGCGCCGTCCGGGAGCACCTCGACGCGGACGAGGAGGAGGTCGCGCAGGGATTCGGTGAGCCCGGTGCGGCAGCCGCTCTCCTTGGAGGCGACGAGTTCCTCGACGAAGAAGGCGTTGCCGTCGGAGCGTTCGAAGACGGAGTCGACGAAGTCCTCGGCGGGCTGCGAGGCGAGGATGCCGGCGAGCTGGCGGCGCACCTCGGCCCGGTTGAAGCGGGACAGTTCGATGCGGTGGACGGTGCGCAGGCGGTCCAGTTCCGCGAGGAGCGGGCGCAGCGGGTGGCGACGGTGGACGTCGTCGGCGCGGTAGGTGGCGACGACGACGAGGCGGCCGCTGTTCAGGGTGCGGAAGAGGTAGGCGAGCAGGTGCCGGGTGGAGGTGTCCGCCCAGTGGAGGTCCTCCAGGACGAGGACGACGGTGCGATCGGCGGCGAGCCGCTCCAGCATCCGGGCCGTCAGCTCGAAGAGCCGGGCCGTGCTCTCCTCGTCGTGCGGGCCGCGCGGGGTCTCGCCGAGTTCCGGGAGGATCCGGGCGAGTTCGTCCTCCTGGCCCGCGGCCGCGGCGGACAGTTCGTCGGGCAGCCGGCGGTGCAGGGCGCGCAGGGCCGTCGAAAACGGGGCGAAGGGAAGGCCCTCCGCCCCGATCTCCACACAGCCTCCGACGGCGACCACCGCTCCGCGGCGGGTCGCCTCGCCCAGGAACTCCTCGGTGAGGCGGGTCTTGCCGACTCCCGCCTCGCCCCCGACGAGCAGCGCCTGCGGCTCCTGGCCGGCGGCTCGCGTCAGGGCGTCGGTGAGTATGGCCAGTTCGTCGGCTCGGCCGACGAACACCGGGCTGACAGATCTGGTCTCCACGCCGCCGAGCATGGCACAGGGGCCCTGCTCAGCGGCACTCGGTATTCGTGCGCTTCTCGTCACGTGCCGGCTCACTCACGTCGCGACGCGGGTTACGCGGCGCGGCCGAAACGGCTGCGGTGTGCCCTCACCGACCCCTCCGGTTCCTGGCTTCGCGAGGAGCGGCGGGCGCGCTTGGCGTCCCTGACGAGGCGGTACGCGTCGGCCTCGCGGATCAGGTCGGCACGGCGGGCGTTGGCGATCTCGTACTCGAACATCTCGTACTCCCTGTTTGCGTTTCTCGGGCACCTCGTTCGGTGTGATCCAAGAATCGCTTCCCAGGGGGTGGCGCCACATCGGGCGCATGCCGCATCTGTACGGCCCGGGGGGCCTTAGGCCGGGGCCGAAGACCCCTGAGGGGGACTAAGGCAGTGCCTAGTGCCGTGGCCGCACTAGGACGCGGCGGCCGGAGCGGTGGGGAGGGGGACGAGGATGTCGAAGTACATGAGGCCGAAGAGCAGGACGCCGATCGCGCCCAGGGCCACGGCGGCCCAGGAGACGGCGCGGACCCAGGTCGGGAGGGTGCGGCCGGGGGCGCCGAAGGCGGGGCGGGCCAGCACGAAGACGGCGACGAGCAGCGCCAGGGTGGACAGGACACCGTTGACGAGGGCGGTGAGGTGCCACGCGTTGCCGTACAGGGCCTCGATCTTGGCCTCGGTGGTGGTGGCGTTGGCCGACTCGATCTGGCCGATGAGCGTCTGGCGCTCGGCTATGACGCGGGAGACCCAGCTGCCGCTGAGGGCGACGAGGCCGAGGCCGGCGGCGACGACGGCGGAGGCGGCGGCGGCGACGCCGCTGGGCTGCTCGGCGGTCTCGTCGTCCTCGTCGAGCTCGTCCGTCTGCGCGAGTTCGTCATCGAGGACCTCGGCGGTCGCGGCGGCGTCGGTGGCCTCGGTGGTGGCGGCCTCGGTGGTGGCGGCCGGCTCGGCGGCGTCGGCCTTCTTGAGGTCGGCCGGGGTGTTCGTACCGGCCTCGGCCGCTTCCACGGCGGCCTTGGGCTCGGCGGAGTCCGCCTCGGGAGCGGTCGGGGCGGGGGTCTTCGTGGTGTCCATGCGGGGCACGGTAGGCGGCTTGTCTGAGAGGTTTCTTAGAATCCGCCGATTCCCGGGACGCCGCCGGGCCGGGCCGGCCGCGGGCCCTCTCGGGGACCCGGGGCCGGAGCCGTGGCGCGCGGTCTCAGGCGGGGCTGACCGGGGGCCACTCGTGGGCGAGGACCGACCAGACCTCGGTGTCCTGGCGGACGCCGTGGTGGAGGTCGTTCTGCCGCATGACGCCGTCGCGGGTCATGCCGAGCCGCGCGGCGACGGCGAGGCTCTTCTTGTTCTCGGAGGCGGCGTGCCACTCCACGCGGTGCATGCCGCGCTCCCGGAAGGCCCAGTCGATCAGGATCCGGCAGGCCGTGGTCACCAGGCCGCGGCCGGCCATGGTCGGCTCCAGCCAGCAGCCGGCCTCACAGGTGCCGGAGGCGACGTCGAAGGTCCGGAAGAGGACTCCGCCGACGAGGGTGCCGTCCACGCGGATGCCGTAGAGGCGCCCGGTGTCGGTGGCGGCCTTGCGGGCGTAGTTGGTGAGGTAGGCCCGCGTCGAGTCGAGGTCGGCGGTGACGTCGGGGAGGGCGACGTACCGGCCGATGTACTCCCGGCCGCGGTCCATGTGCGCCAGGAACTCCTTGGCGTGCCGAACCTCCAGCGGGAAGAGCTGGGCGTCGTCGGCCAGGTCTGTCGAGAACATGCGGGGTCTTCCTTGGGTCTGGTCCGGCCGGCGGCCGGGTCACCGGGATGCGGTCGCGGCCTCGGCGCCGTGCTCGCTTGTGGCGTCGTCCGCGCCGGGCCGCTGCGCGGGAAGTGTCGCATGCGGGCGCCGCTCCGGGGGCTCGATGCTGATCTTGGGCAGCCGGCGGTCGAGCCAGGCGGGCAGCCACCAGTTGGCGCCGCCGAGCATGTGCATCAGGGCCGGGACCAGGAGGGTGCGCAGCACGAAGGCGTCGAGGGCAACGGCCGCGGCCAGCGCGATGCCGAACATCGCGATGAGCCGGTCGCCGCTGAGCACGAAGGCCAGGAAGACGGAGATCATGATGACGGCCGCCGAGTTGATGACCCGGCTGGTCTCGGCGAGGCCGACGCGGACGGCCCGCCGGTTGTCGCCGGTCTCCAGCCACTCCTCGTACATCCGGCTGACGAGGAAGACCTGGTAGTCCATGGACAGTCCGAAGAGGACCGAGACCATGATCACCGGCAGGAAGGGTTCGATCGGGCCGGCGCTGCCCAGGCCCATCAGCTCGCTGCCCCAGCCCCATTGGAAGATCGCGACCACGACTCCGAAGGAGGAGGCGACGGCGGCGACGTTCATGGCCGCCGCCTTGACCGGGATGCCTATGGAGCGGAAGGCCAGGAGCAGGAGGACGCAGCCGAGGGCGATGACCACGCCGACGAAGAGCGGCAGTTTGCCGATGATGACCTCGGCGAAGTCGTCGTAGCCTGCCGTCACTCCGCCGACGTGGACGTCCATGGAGCTGCCGTGGCCGGCGCGCGGGATGACGTCCGTGCGCAGCGTGTCGACCAGGTCGCTCGTGGCCCGGGACTGCGGGGCGAAGTCCGGTACGACGTTCAGTACCGCGGTGTCGCCGCTCCGGTTGAAGACGGCCGGTCCGGCGGAGGCGACGCCTTCGGTCGTACGGAGCGACTCGGCCAGCCGCTCGACGGCGAGCCGGTCGCCGGCGCCGTCGAGGCGGGCGACCACGGTCAGCGGGCCGTTCATGCCGGGGCCGAAGCCCTCCGCGAGCAGGTCATACGCCTTGCGCGTGGTGAAGCCGGCCGGGTTGTTGCCCTGGTCGGACGTGCCCAGGTGGAGCGAGAGCGTGGGCAGCGCCAGCACCACCATGACCAGGGCGGCGATGGTCCCCAGCAGCTTGGGGTGGCGCTCCACGAAGGCCGACCAGCGGACGGCGAAGCCGGTGACCGATTCGGGTCGCGGGCCCTCGGCGGCGAGCGTGCGGCGCTCGCGGCGCGAGAGGGCGCGCGGACCGATGTACGAGAGGAGGGCGGGCAGCAGCGTCACCGATGCGGCGACGGTCAGGACCACGGTGAGGGAAGCGGCCATCGCCACGCCGTTGAGGAAGCCCAGCCGCAGCACGAGCATGCCGAGAAGCGCGATGCAGACGGTGGCCCCGGCGAAGACGACGGCCCGGCCGGTGGTGGCGACGGCGCGCTCGGCCGCCTCCTCCACCGGGAGGCCGCGGCCCAGGCCCTTGCGGTGCCGGGTGACGATGAAGAGCGCGTAGTCGATGCCGACGCCGAGGCCGACGAGGGTTCCGAGCATCGGGGCGAAGTCGGCGACCCCCATGGCGTGTCCGAGCAGGGTGATGCCGAAATACGCGGTGCCCACGCTGACCAGTGCGGTCGCGATGGGCAGCAGGCTCGCGGCGAGCGAGCCGAAGGCGAGGAAGAGGACCAGGGCGGCGATGGCGACGCCGATGACCTCGGCGAGGTGCGCGCCGGGGGCTTCGGTGAGGCCGATGGCGCGGCCGCCGAGCTCGACTTGGAGCCCGTCGGCCTCGGTGGCCGGGTTCTTCGCGGCGGCGACGACGGCCTTGGCCTGGGACTTGGGCACCGAGTCGGCCTGCTCGTCGAAAGTGATCACGGCGTAGGCGGTGCGGCCGTCCGGGCTGATCCGGGTGGCGTTCTCGGGACCGGAGCCGTAGGGGCCGGCGACCGAGCCGACGCCGGGGAGCTCGGCGATGGTGTCGAGCGCCCGCGCCATGCGCTGCTCGACTTCGGGAGTCGTCACGCGCTGATGCTCCGGGGCCCGCCACACGATGGTGTCGGTGTCACCGCCCTGGCCGTGGAAGCCTTCGCGCAGCAGGGCGTGGGCCTTGCTGGACTCGGTGCCGGGGACCTCGTAATCGTTGGAGAAGGCGCTACCCGCGGTGGCCGCGCCCGCGGCGGCGCCGCCGAGTGCGAACAGCCAGAGCAGGACGACGACGAGCCGGTGCCGCATGCACCACCGCGCGATTGCTGCCAACGGAAGGAGCTCCCCTGGGGGTTCGGATCTTTACCGGGGAACGGCCCGTCGCAAAGAACTCTTGAACACTGAACGCTTGTGATCGTGAAGGTCCGGCCGATGTCCGGGGGATCGCCCCAGAGGTATGGCCCAGGTTGGCCTACTCCTCCACGATCGCAGCGATTGGTGATCGTTGGCCCGATTCGTGGGCATCGTCACAGGGCGTTCGGGAAGGTGCGGGACGGTGCGGGACCTAGGGCCCCGGGGGCGGTTGGGCCCGGTAGCCCGGGACGGAGGGCCAGCGGACGGTGAGCACCACCGTGTCCTCCTCCGCGTACCAGGAGTGGTCGACGCCGCGTCCCCAGACGACGTAGTCGCCCTGTTCGGCGAGGACGACGCTGCGCCCGGGGAACTCCAGCCGGAACCGCCCGCTGATCAGCACCTGGAGGGCGGTGCGGGACTCGCCCGTGACCCACTGCGCCCGCTCGTCACCCTTGGGGTGGACGCCCCACTTGATCTCCACGTCCTCGCTGTGGCGGGGATCGCCCGGCTCCTTGAAGTGGCCGAGGAGCCAGCCGCGGTCGGCGGCCGCGTCGGGGGTGGCCTTGCCGGTGTAGACGGCGAGGGGCGGGGTGTGGTGATCGTTCACGGGGCGAGGCTAATGCACTTGTGTCCGTGGGGTGGTGGCTGGTGAGCTGGTGCGATGGCCATGGATCTCGAAGAGCTGGTGAAGGTACGCGCCCGATACGACGCCGAGATGCGGCGCGACGCCCGGCCCGATGCGGCCGAGGCGTGCGTGGAGCGGGTGGGCGGGGTGGTACGGCAGAGCGTGCGCGGCCCCGGTTGGAACGGCGTGCTCTGGTCGGACCTCGACGAGGAGACGGCGGACGCGGCGATCGCGGAGCAGGTGGCGTTCTTCGGGGGCGAAGCGGCGGAGTTCGAGTGGAAGCTGTACGGCCACGACCGCCCGGCGGACCTCGGGGAGCGGCTGCGGGCGGCGGGCTTCGTGCCGGAGCCTGCGGAGACGCTGATGGCGTGCCGGGTGGCGGACCTCGCGGCGCTGCGGGTGGCTCCGCCGGAGGGGATCACGCTGCGGGTGGTGACGGACGAGGCGGGGGTGGACCTGATGATGGCGGTCCACCGGCAGGCCTTCGGCGCCGACCGGCCGGACATCCGGCAGCAGATGCTCAGCATGCTGCGCAACGAGCCCGAGCGCATCGAGGCGGTCCTCGCGATGGCGGGCGACACCCCCGTCAGCGCGGCCAGGATGGAGATGCTCCCGGGCGGCTCCTTCGCCGGCCTCTGGGGCGGCGGCACCGTGGCCGAATGGCGCGGCCGCGGCATCTACCGCCTCCTGGTGGCCCACCGGGCGCGGCTGGCGGCGGCACGCGGCATCCCCTACCTCCAGGTCGACGCCTCGGACGACAGCCGCCCCATCCTCGAACGCCTCGGCTTCACTCCCCTGGGCACCACCACCCCCTGGCTCCGACAACCGACCTCTTAGCCGCCAGGCCGCCGGGCGGGCCCCCGCTGGGCCGCCAGGCCAGGTCGCAGGCCGCAAGCCGGGGCGGGTCGCAGGCCGCAGCCCAGGTCGCGCCGCCAGGCCGGGCGGGGCCGAAGGCCAGGTCGGGCCGGGCCGGGCCGGGCCGAAGGTCAGTCGGGCCGCACGGGGCCGAAGGCCGTGGTGGTGGTCGTCATGGGCAGCGGACCGCCGACGGCGCCGGAGCGCAGGTACGGCGGCGTGCAGCCTGGGGCCCCCGGCGGGGAGCCGGAGGCCGTGCCGACGGTGGCGCCGCCCGAGCCTCCGTGCCCCCGTGGTGGTGGTCGCCACGATCCTGCCCGGCATCAGGAGCAGCATGGCCGCGCCGATCCGGGGCGACGGGACCCCGCGGCCGGACGGAACCGCCGCGCCCGGGGATGTTCATGAACGGCTTCCGCCACCGGGACCGGCGGGGCAGGATCGACCCCATGACCACGGATCGCATTGGACCTCCCCTGACCGGCGGCGAGCGCGAGACCCTGCGCGCGTACCTCGACTACCACCGGACCACCCTCGCCTGGAAGTGCGAGGGCCTCGGCGACGAGGAGCTGCGCCGCGCCTCGATGCCGCCGTCCACGCTGTCCCTGCTGGGCCTGGTGCGTCACATGGCGGAGGTCGAACGCCACTGGTTCCGCCGGACCATCGGCGGCGCGGACGTCCCTCACCTGTGGTCGGACACGCACGACTTCCAGGCCGCGTACGACGCCTCCGACTCGACCCGCGCCGAGGCCTTCGCCGCGTGGGAGGCCGAGGTCGCGCACTCCCGGGAGGTGGAGGCGGCCGCCGAGTCCCTGGAGGTGACGGCGCACGTCGCGAAGTGGGAGGAGGACGCCTCGCTCCGCCTCGTCATGCTGCACATGATCCACGAGTACGCCCGCCACAACGGCCACGCGGACTTCCTCCGCGAGGCCATAGACGGCGCCGTCGGCGCCTGACTGCGCCTGACCTGCGCCCGACCTGAGCACGACTGACCTGCGCCCGCCCCCGAGCAGCCGGGCTCACACCCCTCCCCCTATAGTTAGGCTAGCCTTACCTAAACATTCCTGGGGAAGAGTGTGAGCCTTGTGAGCAACGCGGACGTCTATGAGCTCTACCGGGACGCATGGGGCATCCCCCATCTCCGCGCCCCCGACGCGCTCCACCTCTCCTACGCCCAGGGCCGCACCACCGCCCTGGACCGTGCCTGGCAGCTGGAAGTCGAGCGCCGCCGCGCCCAGGGCGCCAGCGCCGCCCTCCTCGGCCCCGAGTCCGTCGCCTGGGACCGGTTCGCCCGCCAGAGCCGGCTCGACGACACCGCCCGCCGCTGCTGGGAGGCCCTGGAGAGCGGCGAACCGGAAACGGCCGCCTGGGTCCGCGCCTACGTCGACGGGGTCAACGACGGCCTCGCCGAAGGCGCCCGCCGCGACGGCCGCCTCACGCAGACCCCCGCCCCCTGGGACCCCTGGGTCCCGCTCGCCGTCTGGATCGCCACCCACATCCTCTTCGCCGGCTTCGCCACCAAGCTGTGGCGCGAGCGCGTGGCCCGCGCCCTCGGCGACGACGCCGTCACCCTGTTCGCCACCGACGGCCCCGGCACCGCCGGCAGCAACGGCTGGCTCGTCCCGGGCGACCGCACCTCCACCGGCGCGGCGATCATCGCGGGCGACCCGCACCGGTTCATCGAGGACCCGGGCGTCTACCAGCAGATACGTCTGGCGTGTCCCGAGTACGACGTCCTCGGCCTCGCCGTCCCCGGCATCCCCGGCCTCGCCCACTTCGGCCACACCGGAACCGCCGCCTGGGCCATCACCAACGCCATGGCCGACTACCAGGACCTGTACGTCGAGCAGTTGCGGCGAGCGGAAGGCGGCGCCACGGAGGCACTGGGCCCCGACGGCGCCTGGGAACCCGTACACCGCCACACCGAGACCATCACCGTCGCCGGCGGCGCCGACGTCGAGGTGGAGGTGCTGGAGACCCCCCGCGGCCCGGTGATCACCCACGAGGCGGCCGACGGCACCGCCCGCACCCTCTCGCTGCGCTACCCGCCCCGCGTCCGCCGCGACCTCGGCTTCGCCGCCCTCCCCGCCCTGCTGCGCGCCCGTACCGTCGCCGACATCGACGCCGCCCTCGACGGCTGGGCCGAGCCCGTCAACGTCGTGCACGCGGCCGACAGCCTGGGCGGCCTGCTGCACCGCGTCGCCGGGGCCGTCCCGCTGCGCCACCCCGCCAACCGACTGCACCCGGTGCCCGCCTGGGACCGGCAGTACGCCTGGCAGGGCTGGGCCGACACCCCCGCCGAGCCCGTGCAGGGCTTCGCCGTCATGGCCAACGCCCGCGGGATCGCCTCGCCGCTGGGCGTGGAGTTCGCACCCCCGCACCGCGCCAACCGCATCCGCGAGCTGCTCTCCGGCTCCGCGGACTGGTCCCCGAAGGCGATGGCCGACGTACACCGGGACACGCACCTGGCCTCGGCCGCGCCGCTCCTCGCCCTGCTGCCCGAGCCGCAGGACCTCACCCCGGCCGCCCGCGCGCTGCGCGCCCGGCTGCTCGCCTGGGACCGGCACATGGACGCCGGCAGCACCGACGCCACCGTCTTCTCGGCCTTGCGGACCGCGACCGTACGCCGCTTCGCCGCCGACCCGGTCTTCGCGGAGCTGGTCGGCGCCCCGGCCGGCCCGGAGGTGTTCCACCCCTGGCTGTACCTGGTCCCGCGCATCGGCTACGCCCTGGAGGGCCTGCTCACCACCGCCCTGCTGCCCGGCCTGGACCGCGCGGCGCACGTCCGCGCAGCCCTGGAGGAGACGGCCGCGGCGCAGGCCCCCGACACGCCCTGGTCCGAGGTCCACCGCCTGACCCCGTGGCAGGCGGTGCCCGACCCGGACGCCACCTGGCCGGGGCTGGGCGGCGACCACGACTGCGTGAACGCCACCTCCTCCGTACCCGGCTTCACCGACCTCACCGCCCGCGCATCGGCGGCCCGTTACGTCTGGGACCTCGCCCGCCGCGAGGACAGCCTCTGGGCGGTCCCGCTCGGCGCGGACGGCGTCACCGGCGCGCCCCACCACCGCGACCAGCTCCCGCTCTGGGCGCGCTGCGAACTCGTCCCCGTCGTCACCGACTGGTCCCGCCTCACCAAGGAATCCGCATGATCCCGACCCGCCGGCCCGTGTCCAGCAACCTCGTCGAGGGGTTCGGCACGGTCACCATCACCCCCGTCGACCCCGCCGCGGACTCCGCCCTGATCCACAGCTGGGTCACCGAGGAGCGGGCCCGTTTCTGGGGCATGGGCGGGGCCAGCCGCGAACTGGTCCAGGAGATCTACGAGGACGTCGACCGTCGCTCCACCCACCACGCGTTCATGATCGGCCGCGACGGCGAGCGGGTGGCGCTCTTCCAGACGTACGACTGCGCCGAGGACCGGGTCGGCGAGTGCTACGAGGTACGGCCCGGGGACGTCGGCGTGCACCTGCTGCTCGCCCCGAGCACGGGCGCCGCCGAGCACGGTTTCACGGCGAGCCTGGTCCGGGCCTTCCTCGCGTACCTGATCCACGACCACGGCGCCCGCCGGATCGTCGCCGAGCCGGACGCCCGCAACACCAAGGCCATCGCCCGGCTGGAGCGCAGCGGCTTCGCCCTCGGCCCGGAGGTCGAACTTCCCGAGATCGACCTGCCCGAGGTCTACCTCCCGGCGAAGCGGGCCCGGCTCCTCTTCCTCACCGCGCCGGAGCCGCTGCCAGAAACTCCGTGACCAGCGCGGCCCATTCGGCCGGGCGCTCGGCGAAGGGGAGGTGCCCGGTGGGCAGTTCCGCCAGCCGTGCGCCCGGCAGGGCGTCGGCCAGTTCCCGCTGGAGGGCGAGCGGGACGAGCTGGTCCTCGGTGGTCGCCACGACGAGGGCCGGTACGTCGATCCGTGCGAGTTCCGCGCGCAGATCAGCCCCCTTGAGCAGGTCGACGTGGTCCCCGGATCCGGGCGGAATCGATCCGGCGGTCTCCCACACCACCTGCTCGACCTGCTCCGGGGTGAGGCCCTCCAGCGCCGCCGGGCTGAAGGCGAGCGGCACCAGCAGCCGGGCCAGCAGCTCGCTCTCGCCGCGCTCGGCGAGCCCCGACCACAGGTCGGCGACCAGCTTCAGCCGGTTCCCGGCCCGGGCGAAGGTGGCGGTGAGCACGAGCGCGGTGACCCGCTCCGGGTACCGCGCGGCGATCCGTACGGCGACGTTCCCGCCGAGCGAGTACCCGAGGACGGCGAACCGTTCCAGCCCCTCGGCGTCGGCCGCGGCGACCAACTGGTCCGCCAGCGCGTCCAGTTCCAGCGGCTTCTCGGCACGCGGGGTGCCGCCGGTGCCGGGGTAGTCGACGCCGACGACGCTGTACTCGGCGGCGAGCGCGTCCAGGACCGTCCCGAAGTTCGTCTCGACGGACCCGCCTCCGCCGTGCGCGAGCAGCAGCCCGGGGCCGCCGCTCTCGGTGCGGACGGTGCGGGCGTAGGTGGCAGTCATGGGGTCCCTTCTGAATTGCGTAGCGATCGATACAGAAAGAACCGTACCCGATTAAACTAATGCTCGCTACAGAACCCTCACTTGTACGGGTGCCGTACGGGTCGACGGCGCGTCAGCGGCTACGCCCCGGGGGATGTGATCGGCATGACGCACCCAAACAAGCCCCTCAGGAACGCCTCTTGGGTGGTAATCGGCGCCCTCGCCGCCCATTTCCGCAAGCAGAGCGAGTACACCCAGGTGAGGCTGGCCGAGCTCCTGCACACCGATCCGGAGACGATCGCCTCGATGGAACAGGGCCGTCGCCTGCTCCAGCCGAGGATGGCGGCGACCCTCGACGAACTGTTCGACACCAAGGGCGCGCTGAGTGCCACCCTGGCCAAGGTGCCGAAGCGGGAGCGGTACCCCGCCTTCGCGATCGACTTCTTCACCCATGAACGGGACGCGGTGAGCCTGTTCTCGTATCAGAACCAGGTCGTCCCGGGACTGCTCCAGACCCCCGAGTACGCAGCGGCGGTCTTCGGCTGCCTCTACCCGCCCTTCACACCAGAAGAGGCCGAGAACCAGCTCGCCATCCGCCTCGCCCGCCAGGCCATCCTCCAACGCAAACCATGGCCGCCGATGATGCATTACATCGTGGAACAGTCCGTTCTCGAACGCCCCCTCGGTGGGAAGGAGATCCTCCGGGAGCAACTGCGCTGCCTGCGCGAGGTGGCCGAACTACCCTTCCTGGGACTCCAGATCATGCCCAAGGGCCAGGAGACCCACGCTGCGCTCTCAGGCCCGATGGTCCTGCTGGAGACCGGCGATCACGACCAGCTCGTCTATCTCGAGGGCCACCTCGTCAGCTTCCTCCTGGACGACCCCGCGGAGGTCCATCCGGTGAGTCTTAAATATGGGATGCTGCGAAACCAGGCCCTGTCCTTCGAGGACAGCAAGGGTCTGCTTGACGACCTGCTAGGAGAGTCATGACCCACGAGCTGACCTGGTTCAAGTCGAGCTACAGCACCGAAGAAGGTGGCGACTGCCTCGAAGTCGCCTACCACTGGCGGAAGTCGAGCCGCAGCAGTGACGTCGGCGGCGACTGCGTCGAGGTCGCCACCCACCCCGCCGCCGTGCACGTCCGGGACTCCAAGGTCGCCGACGGGCCGGTGGTCACCGTCTCGCCCGCGACCTGGGCCGCCTTCCTGACCGCCGCAAACTGAGCGTTTCGATTGACCGCGTGATTCCGGTAGCGTCAGACTGACCCCCACTCAAAACAGCGGCGCTGGGGGGAAATTGACCAGCCAGAATCTGCACATCGGGCCGGACGCGGCCGCGGACCGCTACCGGTTGCTCCGGTCCATCGGGCGCGGCGGGGAGGCCGTGCTCTACCTCGCGGAGATCCAACTCGCCGGCGGGTCCGAGCCAGTGGTCGTCAAGGTGCTCGACTCCAAGACGACCATCACGCCCGACGTCTTCGACCGGATCAGCCAGAAGTGGAACGAGCAGGCGGAGTTGCTCCGCTTCGTCCACCGGCCCGGTGTCGTGGGCGTACGGGAGCATTTCGAGGGGCCGCCGATCCACCGGCCCGGGGAGTCGGCGACCTTGACCGGGCGGGCGCTCGTCCTGGTCATGAACCACGTCGACGGGCTGGACCTGCGGGACTGGCGGGCCGAACGGACGCTCGCCACGGCTGCCGAGCGCCGCGAGGTGATGCGCACCCTGGAGCAACTGGCCGACGTCCTGGACTGGCTGCACTCGGGCAAGGCCACGCCGTCGGGGCGCCAGGTGATCCACGGCGACCTGTCCCCCGGCAACGTCATGGTCGACGCCCACGGCCAGGCCACGCTGGTGGACTTCGGGCTCAGCAAGCTGACCGCCGACCACCAGACGGCGGAGGTGTGGTTCACCCCCGGTTACGCGGCGCCCGAGGTCTTCGACGGCAAGCGGACCCCGGGTACGGACCGGTACGCCTTCGGGGCCATCGCGTACTTCCTGCTGAGCGGGCAGTCGCCGCCCGCGACGCCCGAGCAGTTGGCGCACGCCCTGGCCGGGCTGCCGCAGATCGCCGCGCTGGACGCGGAGCAGCGCGCCCGGATCACCGCCATCTACGCCGCGGACCCGGGGAAGCGGCCGGTGAACCTGGCGGGCTGGATGAAGGACCTTCGCCGCGCGGTGGTGTCCACCACGACCTCGACCTCCCAGCGGGTGGTCCAGGACGCGGTCCCGGCGAAGCCCGCGGTGGCTCCGTACGTGCCGCCGCCGCCCGCGCACGCCCCGGTGCCCCCGGCGCCCGCGCTGCCCGTACCGCAGACCGCGCCAGAGACCGTGCCGGAGCCACTGCCGGCGACGGTGCCCACGGGGTACGGGCCGGCGTACGACCCGGCCCCGGCCCCGGCGCCCGGGCCGCCCCGCCCGAGGAAGCGGCGGACGGGGCTGGTCCTCGGCAGCATCGCCGCGGTACTGGCCATCGCCACGCTCGCGGTCATCGGGGTGCAGCTGCTGCAGAACAAGGACGACAAGGGAAGGGACCAGGCCGCGGGCAGCCGGGCGAGCAGCGCCGCCTCCGACGGGGCCACGTCCGAGGAGTCCCCGACGCCCACCGTGTCGGAGAGTGAAAGTACGGATGCGACGGCCGAGCCCACCGCCTCCGGGACCAAGCCGGCGGGCGTCGCGCCGAACATCAAGGCCGCCGACCTGACCGTCATGAGCCCCGTGGACGGCCTGGGCGAGTTCACGGTCGGAGCGGCGAAGATCAACACCCAGCAGTACGGCGCGGCGTTCATCGCCGACCTGGGCTGCAACGGCGACGCGATCGCCGAGTTCGATCTCAACCGGGAGTGGAAGTACCTGGACTTCACGGCCGGGATCGATGACGGCTCCACCCACGAGAAGGGCCGGGTCAGCGTCTCGCTCGACGGCCAGCCGGCCGCCTTCTCCGAACTCGTCGCGCTCGGCAAGCCGATCACCAAGAGGGTGGAAGTGAACGGCGCCCTGCGTCTGCGCGTCAAGGTGGACGCGGGCTGCGACATGGGCAAGGTGGTCATCGCCGCCCCCCAGCTCACCCGCTGAACGGCGGACGGCCCCGCACCGGAAATCCGGTGCGGGGCCGTCATCGCGCAGGCGGGGCTTTACTCGGAGACGCCCAGACGCTCCAGGATGAGCTCCTTGACGCGCGCCGCGTCGGCCTGGCCGCGGGTGGTCTTCATGACCGCGCCGACCAGGGCGCCGACGGCCGCGACCTTGCCGCCGCGGATCTTGTCCGCGATGGCCGCGTTGCCCGCGATGGCCTCGTCGACGGCCGCGCCGAGCGCACCCTCGTCCGAGACGACCTTCAGGCCGCGCTTCTCGACGACCTCGTCCGGGCTGCCCTCGCCGGCGAGGACGCCTTCGAGGACCTTGCGGGCCAGCTTGTCGTTGAGCGAGCCGTCGGCGACCAGCGCCGCCACCCGGGCCACCTGGGCCGGGGTGATCGGCAGCTCGTCGACGACGACGCCCTGCTCGTTGGCGTTGCGGGCCAGCTCGCCCATCCACCACTTGCGGGCGGCGGTCGAGTCGGCGCCGGCCTCGATGGTGGCGACGATGGAGTCCACCGCGCCCGCGTTGAGGATCGACTGCATGTCGTGCTCGCTGACGCCCCAGTCCTCGCGGAGGCGGTTGCGGCGCACGCGCGGCATCTCGGGCAGACCGCCGCGCAGCTCCTCGACCCAGTCGCGGGCCGGGGCCACGGGGACCAGGTCGGGCTCCGGGAAGTACCGGTAGTCCTCGGCGTTGTCCTTGATGCGGCCGGCCGTGGTGGAGCCGTCCTCCTCGTGGAAGTGCCGGGTCTCCTGCACGATCGAGCCGCCCGACGAGAGCACCGCCGCGTGGCGCTGGATCTCGAAGCGGGCCGCGCGCTCGACGGAGCGCAGCGAGTTGACGTTCTTCGTCTCGCTGCGGGTGCCGAACTCGGACTCGGGGGTCGGGCGCAGCGACAGGTTCACGTCGCAGCGCATCTGGCCCTTGTCCATGCGGGCCTCGGAGACGCCGAGCGCCTTGATGACCTCGCGCAGCTCGGCGACGTACGCCTTGGCGACCTCGGGGGCCCGCACGCCCGCGCCCTCGATCGGCTTGGTGACGATCTCGATGAGGGGGATGCCGGCACGGTTGTAGTCCAGCAGGGAGTGGGACGCGCCGTGGATACGGCCGGTGGCGCCGCCGACGTGCAGCGACTTGCCGGTGTCCTCCTCCATGTGGGCGCGCTCGATCTCCACGCGGAAGATCTCGCCGTCCTCCAGCTGTACGTCGAGGAAGCCGTTGAAGGCGATCGGCTCGTCGTACTGGGACGTCTGGAAGTTCTTCGGCATGTCCGGATAGAAGTAGTTCTTCCGGGCGAAGCGGCACCAGTCGGCGATCTCGCAGTTCAGCGCGAGGCCGATCTTGATGGCGGACTCGATGCCGATCGCGTTGACGACCGGGAGCGCGCCGGGCAGGCCCAGGCAGACCGGGCAGGTCTGCGAATTGGGCTCGGCGCCCAGCTCGGTGGAACAGCCGCAGAACATCTTGGTCTTGGTGCCGAGCTCGACATGGACCTCAAGGCCCATGACGGGGTCGAACGAGGCGAGAGCGTCCTCGTACGACATCAGTTCGGTGTAGGTGCTCACGGTGAAACTTTCCCTCTCAGCCCAGCAGGACGTCGTCGTCGCCCAGGCGCTTCAGCTCGCGGTACAGGATCGCGAGGCCGGTGACGATGGCGGCGGCGGACACGACGGCGTCGACCAGCTTCAGCGTGTCGTGCTCGGTGCGGGCCTTCTTGGCCTGCTTCATCACGCTGAGGGCGCCGAAGGCGGTGGTGCCGATCGACAGGTAGGTGCCGGTCTTGGACTTCTTGAAGCCCTTGGCCTTGGACAGTGCACTGGTGCTCACAGCGACGGTGCCTCCTCAAGCAGCGGGTGACCCCAGCGCTCGACGAAGGCGGCCTCGACGGCCGCGCCGACCTTGTAGAGCCGGTCGTCCTTCATCGCCGGGGCAATGATCTGCAGTCCGACCGGGAGACCGTCCTCCGGAGCCAGGCCGCAGGGCAGCGACATGGCGGAGTTGCCGGCCAGGTTGGTCGGGATGGTGCACAGGTCCGCGAGGTACATGGCGAGCGGGTCGTCGGTACGCTCGCCGATCGCGAAGGCGGTGGTCGGGGTCGTCGGAGAGACGATCACGTCGACCTGCTCGAAGGACTTCTCGAAGTCCTGCGTGATGAGCGTGCGGACCTTCTGGGCGGATCCGTAGTACGCGTCGTAGTAGCCGGAGCTGAGCGCGTACGTGCCGAGGATGATGCGGCGCTTGACCTCGTCGCCGAAGCCGGCTTCGCGGGTCAGGGCGGTGACGTCCTCGGCGGACTTGGTGCCGTCGTCGCCGACGCGCAGGCCGTAGCGCATGGCGTCGAAGCGGGCCAGGTTCGAGGAGCACTCGGACGGCGCGATCAGGTAGTACGCGGCCATCGCGAGGTCGAAGGACGGGCAGTCCAGCTCGACGATCTCGGCGCCCAGCTCCTTGAGGAGCTCGACGGACTCGTTGAAGCGCTGGACGACGCCGGCCTGGTAGCCCTCGCCGGCGAACTGCTTGACCACGCCGACGCGCATGCCGGCGACGGAGCCGTTGCGGGCCGCCTCGACGACCGGCGGGACCGGGGCGTCGATGGAGGTGGAGTCCATCGGGTCGTGGCCCGCGATGACCTCGTGGAGGAGGGCCGCGTCCAGGACCGTACGGGCGCAGGGCCCGCCCTGGTCGAGGGAGGAGGAGAAGGCGACCATGCCGTAGCGGGAGACGCCGCCGTACGTGGGCTTCACGCCGACCGTGCCGGTGACGGCGGCGGGCTGGCGGATGGAGCCGCCGGTGTCCGTGCCGATCGCGAGCGGGGCCTGGAAGGCGGCGAGTGCGGCCGCGGAGCCGCCGCCGGAGCCGCCGGGGATGCGGGTGAGGTCCCAGGGGTTGCCGGTGGGGCCGTACGCGCTGTTCTCGGTGGAGGACCCCATGGCGAACTCGTCCATGTTGGTCTTGCCGAGGATGACGACGTCGGCTTCCTTCAGCTTGCGCGTCAGGGTGGCGTCGTAGGGCGGGATCCAGCCCTCCAGGATCTTCGAACCGACGGTGGTCGGGACCCCGACGGTGGTGAAGATGTCCTTGAGGGCGAGCGGGACGCCGGCCAGCGGGCCGAGCTTCTCGCCGCGCTCGCGCTTGGCGTCGACGGCTGCCGCCTGGGCGAGGGCGCCTGCGCGGTCGACGTGCAGGAAGGCGTGGACCTTCTCGTCGGTCGCGTCGATGCGGGCCAGGTGGGCTTCGGTGACCTCGACGGCCGTGAGCTCGCCGGAGGCGATCTTCTCGGCGGTCTGGGCGGCCGTGAGCTTGATGATCTCGGTCATGTTGTTAGTCCTCCCCCAGGATCTGCGGCACCTTGAAACGCTGCTGCTCCTGGGCGGGAGCGCCGGAAAGCGCCTGCTCGGGGGTGAGCGACGGACGGACCTCGTCCGCTCGCATGACGTTCGTCAGCGGCAGCGGGTGGGAGGTCGGCGGGACGTCTTGGTCGGCGACCTCGGAAACGCGGGCGACCGCGCCGATGATGTCGTCGAGCTGTCCAGCGAAGTGGTCGAGCTCTTCGCTCTTCAGCTCCAGACGTGCCAGCCGAGCGAGGTGGGCAACCTCCTCGCGCGTGATGCCAGGCATGCAGCGATCCTCTGGGGGTGGTGAGTGTGTAGGTTTCGGGCCCAATCCTATGGGGCTGGCCCCCCGACCCACTAAACGGTTTGCCGGGCGGCGCCCGAACCCCCCGGGGCTCCGCCCCGGACCCCGCGCCTCAAACGCCGGCGGGGCTTGATTGTGGCTGATGCCGCCTTTGGCGAGCGGGATCGCCCGGCGGCAAACGGGTCACGGCTGCGCCGGGGTCTCCGCGGCGGCCGCCAGTTCCGCCGTGATGTCCGCCGGGCGGCGCCAGCCGCGCTCGCCGCGGGCCAGCAGCCAGGCCGTCGCCTCCTGCGGAGGCATCGCGGCGGCCACCAGCCAGCCCTGGACGGCGTCGCAGCCCAGGTCCCGCAGGCGTTCCCACGTCTCGTCGTCCTCGACGCCCTCCGCGACGACGAGCAGGCCCAGCGAGTGCGCGAGGTCCACGGTGCAACGGACGATCTCCGCGTCCTGGGCGTCGACGGCGAGTCGCGCCACGAACGAACGGTCGATCTTCAGCTCGCTGACCGGGAGCCGCCGCAGGTGCACGAGCGAGGAGTAGCCCGTACCGAAGTCGTCCAGGGACATCTTCACGCCGTGGCCCGTCAGGCCGGCCATGGTGTCGGCGGCCCGCTGCGGGTCTTCGAGGAGCACGTGTTCCGTTATCTCCAGCTGGAGACCGCTCGCCGGGACCCCGTGGCGGGCCAGCCGCGCGGCGACCGCCCCCGCGAAGCCCGGGGTGTGGACGTCGCGCGGCGAGACGTTGACGGCGACCGGCACCTTCAGGCCCTGGGCCCGCCAGCGCGCCACCTGGGCGAGCGCCGTCTCCAGTACGTACTCGGTCAGGTGCGGCATCAGCCCCGAGGTCTCGGCGATGGCGATGAACTCGTCCGGCGAGACGCGCCCCCGCTCGGGATGCACCCACCGTACGAGGGCCTCCAGCCCGGCCACCTGGCCGTCGAACCGCACCTTCGGCTGGTAGTGGAGCTCCACGTCGCCCGCGTCCAGCGCCCGGCGCAGGTCCCCGAGCAGGCCCAGCCGGTCGGGGGTGTTGCTGTCGCGCTTCGACTCGTAGACCTCGACGCCCGTGCGGTCCCGCTTGGCCTGGTACATCGCGACGTCGGCCCGGCGCAGCAGCCCCTCCGCGTCGAGCGCGTGGTCGGGAAAGACGGCGAGCCCGGCGCTGGCCTCCAGGACCAGGGTCAGGCCGTCCAGGTCCAGCGGTGAGCTCAGCTCCGCCACCAGGTTGCGGGCGACGCGCTGGGCGCTGGTGGTGGAGTCGGCGAGGGGCAGCAGTACGGCGAACTCGTCGCCGCCGAGGCGGGCCGCTTCCGCGTCCTCGGGCAGCGCGGCGCGCAGCCGGTCCGCGATCTGGAGCAGCAGCCGGTCCCCGGCGAGGTGGCCGAGGGTGTCGTTGACGGCCCGGAAGCGGTCCAGGTCGATCAGCACAAGAGCTGACCGGGTGCCCAAACGTTCAGCCTGGTCGAGCGCGGTCCAGGCGCGTTCCAGCAGCCACTGCCGGTTCGGCAGCCCGGTGAGCGGATCCCGCAGCTGCTCCTCGGCGCGCGCCCGGGCGATCCACAGGGTGGAGTCGAGGGCGATCAGCGGTACGGCGAACAGCGGCAGCAGCACCGGCTGCGCGACGGCGACGACGCAGATCAGCGGCGCGATCCCGAGCAGGGCGACGGCCACCAGGGCCTGGCGGACCAGCGCGGTGCGGGCGACGGTGGGCAGCCCGCCACCGCGCGGGGCCAGCGCCATCCACAGCAGCACGCGGGTGACGAGCAGGTAGGCGAGGGCGACGAGGATGACCTCGGGCACCGCGTCCAGCCCCCAGGTGGCGGGCTCCCACGGGGTCTCGACGCTCGGCGCCTCGCCGAAGGCGGCGAGGACCAGGGCCCCCGCGGCGATGCCGAGGATGTCGGTGGAGCCGTGCAGCAGGCCCTGGCGCCAGCGGTGCCGGCGCGCGGCGCCGACCAGGGTGACCACCGCGAGGGAGACGAGCCCGGCGGGGATCCATCCGTAGAGGACGAGGACGCCGAGGGTGAGCGCGGCGCCCGATCCGGTGCCGCCCCACCAGCGGTCGCGGCCGAGGGCGACGAGGTGGCCGACGATGATGCCGGTGAGGAGGGCGAGCGCCCAGCCCACCGTGCCGCCGGGGAACAGGGCGTGACGGTTGCTCAGCGCCGTGACGACGCCGATGGCGAGCACCACGGCGGACAGGCCCACGACGGCGATGGGCAGCACGGTGCGCTGACCCGCTGCGCCCGCGCACACCGTGGTGTCGAGCGGTCGGGTGCCCGGTGTCCTGGAGCCCAGGAGACCGAGCCGGCCCGTCCGCAGGGACGGGAGGTCCCCGCCGAAATCTGGTGACGGGTCGGCGCTTTCGGTGGGTTTCATGCCCGTCCCTCTCACAGCCGGCGATGCCGATGCCACGCGACGGCACCGATGTCATGCCATCACGGCCGGAATCGCGTCCCGCAGCCGTGCACGACAGGCGCACCCCTCAACAGTAGGACGCGGGAGGCTCCCAAGGGCAGCGGTCGGCGGTGGTTGCCCGAATGCGACCCAGCCATCCTCATCAGTACGGTATCCGCCGAACAGGTGAGTTTGGACCAACACCCGCCGGTCACCCTTCCGATGATCCGACAGGTCACCGCCCTGCGAACAGCCTCGTACCGGCCGTTTACCACCGCAGGTCGCGCCTGGCGTGCGCCCGCCCGTACGGCCGCACGCCACGCATCCGTTCGCCTTCGCTACTCCCCCGGGGCGACTCCTCTACCGGTATTACTCCGCCGCGGCGTCGCCGTCCACCGGGAGCGCGGCCTCGCGGGCCGCGTCCGGGCCCTGTTCGAGCAGGATCGCGAAGCCCGCGTCATCGAGGATGGAGAGCTTCAACTGCACGGCCTTGTCGTACTTGGAGCCGGGGTTGTCGCCGACCACGACGAAGGAGGTCTTCTTCGAGACGGATCCGGTCACCTTGGCGCCGCGGCTCTGCAGGGCGTCCTTCGCGCCGTCCCGGGTGTGGCTCTGCAAAGTGCCGGTGACGACGACGGTCAGGCCTTCCAGCGGGCGCGGGCCCTCTTCCTTGCCGGAACCTTCCTCCTCCATCCGGACACCGGCCGCGCGCCACTTGCGCAGGATCTCCTGGTGCCAGTCGACGGCGAACCACTCCTTGAGGGAGGCCGCGATGATCGCGCCGACCCCGTCGGTGGCGGCGAGCTCCTCCTCGGTGGCCTGCTCGATCCGCTCGATCGACCGGAACTCGCGGGCGAGCGCCTCGGCGGCGACCGGGCCGACATGGCGGATCGACAGGCCGTTGATGATGCGGGCGAGCGGGCGGTCCTTGGCCGCCGCGATGTTCTCCAGCATCGACAGGGCGTTCTTCTTCGGCTCGCCCTTCTGGTTGGCGAAGACCGTGACGATCTTCTCCTCGCCCGTCTTCGGGTCCCGCTTGGGCAGTCCGCTGTCCTGGTCGCGGACGTACGCCTTGATCGGCAGCAGTTGCTCGATGGTCAGGTCGAAGAGGTCGCCCTCGTCCCGCAGGGGCGGCTCGGCCGGCTCCAGCGGGTTGGTCAGGGCGGCCGCGGCCACCGCGCCGAAGTTCTCGATGTCCAGACACTGGCGGCCGCCGAGGTAGAAGAGCCGCTCGCGCAACTGGGCGGGACACGTCTGCCCGTTGGGGCAGCGCAGGTCGATGTCGCCCTCCTTCATCGGCCGCAGGGCGGTCCCGCACTCGGGGCACTCGGCCGGCATCACGAACTCCCGCTCGCTGCCGTCCCGCAGGTCGGCGACCGGGCCGAGGATCTCGGGGATGACGTCGCCCGCCTTGCGCAGCACGACCGTGTCCCCGATGAGCACGCCCTTGGCCTTGACGACCTCCTGGTTGTGCAGGGTCGCGAACTCGACCTCGGAGCCCGCCACCGTCACCGGCTCCACCTGCGCGTACGGGGTCACGCGCCCGGTACGGCCGACGCCCACCTTGATGTCGATCAGCTTGGTGTTGACCTCCTCGGGGGCGTACTTCCAGGCGATGGCCCAGCGGGGGGCGCGCGCCGTGGAGCCGAGCCGGCCCTGGAGGGGGATCTCGTCGAGCTTGACGACGACGCCGTCGATCTCGTGCTCGACGGAATGCCGGTTCTCGCCGAAGTACCCGATGAACTCCCGGACTTCGGCGAGCGAGGACACCGTCTTGTTGTGCTTGGCGGTGGGCAGGCCCCACTCGCGCAGCAGCTCGTACGCGTGGCTGAGCTTGTCGATCTCGAAGCCCTCGCGGGCGCCGACGCCGTGCACCACCATGTGCAGCGGGCGGGTGGCGGTGACCTTGGGGTCCTTCTGGCGCAGCGAACCGGCCGCCGCGTTGCGCGGGTTGGCGAAGGGCTTGTCGCCGGCTTCGACCAGGCGGGCGTTGAGCTCCTCGAACTTCTCCATGGGGAAGAAGACCTCGCCGCGGATCTCGACCACGGCCGGGATCCGGTCGCCCTTGAGGCGGTCCGGGATCTCGGCGATGGTGCGGACGTTGGGCGTGATGTCCTCACCGGTGCGGCCGTCGCCGCGGGTGGCGGCGCGGGTCAGGCGGCCGTTCTCGTAGGTGAGGTTGACGGCGAGGCCGTCCACCTTCAGCTCGCAGAGGTAGTGGTAGTCCGAGGTGTTGGCGTCCCGGGCCACGCGCTCGGCCCAGGCGGACAGCTCCTCGTCGTCGAAGGCGTTGTCGAGGGAGAGCATCCGCTCGCGGTGCTCCACGGAGGCGAAGTCCGTCGCGTACGCCCCGGCCACCTTCTGGGTGGGCGAGTCGGGCGTGCGCAGCTCGGGGTACTCCTCCTCCAGCGCCTCCAGCGAGCGCAGCAGCTTGTCGAAATCGGCGTCGCTGACGACCGGCTGGTCGTTCACGTAGTACCGGAAGCGGTGCTCCTCGATCTGCTCGGCGAGCAGAGCGTGCTGCTCACGCATCGCCGCCGGTACCGCCGTCTCCTGCTGTTCGGCTGCCATGCCGTGTCCTCCCGTGACCCGTCTCGACCATCACTCAGGGTTGTCGGCGAGCGACCTCGCCGCCCTGACGCAGTGCGCCTGCACCTCGCGGGCATAGGCGGGCGAAGCGCCCGCCAGACCGCACGACGGGGTGACCACGACGGACTCCGCCAGAGTCCCCGGGGCCAGCCCCAGCCTGCGCCAAAGCTTCCTGACACCCATGACGCTACCGGCAGGGTCTGACAACGGGCCGTCGGTGGCGGGCACCACTCCGGCGAAGAGTTTCACCCCGTCCTCGACGGCTTCCCCGACGGCGTCGTCCTCGCGCTCGGTGAGCAAGGAGAAATCGAACGACACGCCCGTGGCGCCGGCCCGCCTCAGCAGTCCGATGGGCACCTCGGGGGCGCAGGAGTGGACGATGACCTCCCCGTCGTGGACGGCGAACAGCTCGCGCAGGGTGCCCTCGACGACCTGCCGGTCCACGGCGCGGTACGTGCGGTACCCGCTCGCGGAGCGCACCCGGCCGAGCAGTACGGCCGTGAGCGAGGGCTCGTCGAACTGGAGCACGACCTCGGCGCCGGGGATGCGCTTGCGTACGTCGGCGAGGTGCTCGCGCAGGCCTTCGGCGAGCGAGCCGGCCAGGTCCCGGCAGGCGCCCGCGTCCTGCAGCATGGCCTCGCCGCCGTGCAGCTCCAGGGCGGCGGCCAAGGTCCAAGGCCCGACGGCTTGGACCTTCAGCTTCCCCGTGTAGCCCTGGGTGAACTCCTCCAGCGCGTCGAGGTCCTCACCGAGCCAGGAGCGGGCCCGCCGGGTGTCCCGGCCCGGCCGGTCGCTGATGCGCCAGCCGCTGGGCTCGACGTGGGCGTACATCTCCACGAGCAGCCCCAGCGAGCGGCCGATCATGTCCGCGCCGGGTCCGCGGGCGGGCAGCTCGGCGAGGTACGGGAACTCCTCGAAGGACCCGGTGACGGTCTTGGCCGCCTCGCGGGCGTCGCCGCCGGGGAGCGAGCCGACGCCGGTCGCGCTCGCGGTCATCGGCCGGGCCTGACGGACAGGTCGTTGACCTCGGCGTCGCGGGGCAGGTCGACGGCCATGACGATGGTCGTCGCGACGGACTCGGGGTCGATCCACGCGGCGGGGTCGTACTCCTTGCCCTCCTGGGAGTGGACCTTGGCCTGCATGGGGCTGGCGGTGCGGCCGGGGTAGACGGAGGTGACGCGGATCCCGTTGGGCTTCTCCTCTTCGCGCAGGGAGTCGGCGAGGGCCCGCAGCCCGTGCTTGGAGGCGGCGTAGGCGCTCCAGTCGGCGTGGGCGTTCAGGCCGGCGCCGGAGTTCACGAAGACGACGGTCGCGCGCGAGGCCCTCAGGGTGGGCAGCAGCAGGCGGGTCACCTCGGCGGGGGCGATGAGGTTGACGTTGAGCTGCTGGTGCCAGGTCTTGGGGCGCAGCTCGCCGACGGGGCCGAGGTCGACGATCCCGGCGATGTGCAGGAGCGAGTCGATCCGCTCCGGAACGGCCTGCTTGGAGAAGGCCCACGAGAGCCGGTCCGGGTCGGCGAGGTCCCCGACGAACGCGCGGGCCCCGGGGTACCGCTCGACGAGCTGCTTGCCGCGGGCGGCGTCGCGGGCGAGCAGGACGAGGTCGTCGCCGCGGGCGTGCAGCCGGGCCGCGACGGCGGCGCCGATGCCGGATCCGGCACCGGTGATCAGGTGAGTAGCCATACCGCCCATGCTCGCACCCGTCAGCCGCCGGCCGCCCCACGGTAGGCCGCCTCGATCACGGCCCGGCCGACGGCGGCCCGTGCCGCCGTGACGCCCGGGGCGAAGCCGTCGCCGACCAGGAGGCGGGGATGCGCGGCGACCATCGCGGCCCGCGCGTCCCCCCGCGGCCCCGCCCACCGCCGCAGCGCCCCGTCCCGTACGCCGGCCAGCGCGGCGGCGCGGTCCGGCGCGGGCGGCTCGAAGCGTCCGCCGCAGGCCCGCCGGTGCTCCGACCAGCGGTCCTCCCAGAACTCCACGGTCCAGCCGGGCCAGCGCGCGGCGAGGTTGCCCCCGCGGGCGCGGGCGGTGTTTCAGCCGCCAGCCGACCCGGCGCCGCCGCGGGTCCACGTGGATCCCGGCGCCGGCCGGCAGCCGGAAGCTTCCGTGGTCCGGTGCGTCGCGGAGCCGGTCGAGGAGGGCGGGTCCCTCCTCGACCGGATGGTCCGCGATGTCGGCGAGCACGTGGCAGCGGTCGGGCCCGACGGTGACCACGGCCACCATCGGGTCCGGGTCGCCGAACTCCTCGTCCCCGGGTTCCAGGGCCGGGCCGGGGTACACGGCGCCGGCGCCGCTCTCCTCCTGCGTGTCGAGGCCGAGGTGGGCGCGCAGGCCGCTCTGTCCGTCGTAGAGCCAGCGCACCTCCCAGCCGGCCCAGGCGCGCCCCAGAAGTTCCAGGGCGGCGGCCCTGGTCCGCGTCGAGGCGGTGAACCCTTCCCACGCGAAGACCTCCGGCCCGGCCAGGAGGTCGAGGTCCAGGCCCACCGCACCGTAGGAGGAGCGGTGGCGGACGGGCCCGTCGGGGCCGAGGACCACGAAGGCGGCCCGGTTGCCCACGGTCAGAGACCCGCGGACTCGCGGAGGCCGGTGGCCGTCTTCGAGGCGTCGTAGTCCGGCGGGACTCCGTCGACCAGGATGACCTCGCCCGCGATGTGGTCCGTGCGCAGCGGGAGGATGGCCTGGTAGGCGGGCGAGTCGTACCAGGCGCGGGCCCGCTCGATGTCCGGGAAGCCGATCATGACGACCGTGCCGGGCCAGGGGCCCTCCTTGACCTCCACCTCGCGGCCGTGGACGAGGAAGCGGCCCTCGAAGGGGTCCATGGTGTCCTGGATCTCCTCGATGTAGCGGAGGATGTCCTCGTTCATCGTCTCGGGCCGTATGTGGGCGATGGCGTACGCGGTCATCGTCTGCTCCCTCGTCCTGGTCAACCTGCCGGGCGGCTGCGGCTGTTGAGTGAATACTCGCAACCAGCGGCCGGCAAGGCGATTACCCCGGGGGTCATGCCGGGTCGGACGTGGCGTGCGGCTGGAAGGTGCGCCGGTAGGCGATCGGGGAGACGCCGAGGGCCGTCCTCATGTGCTGGCGCAGCGAGTTGGCGGAGCCGAAGCCCGCCCGGTGGGCGACCAGGTCGACGGGGAGGTCGCTGGACTCCAGCAAGTGGCGGGCGATCTCCAGGCGTTGGACGGTGAGCCACTGCACCGGGGTCATGCCGACCTCGTCGCGGAAGCGCCGGGTGAAGGTGCGCAGGCTCATCCGGGCGTGGGCGGCCAGCTCGGCGAGCGTGACCGGCTCCGCGAGGCGCTCCAGGGCCCAGGCGCGGGTCGCGGTGGTGGTGGCGACGGTGGGTTCGGGGACGGGCCGGTCGATGTACTGGGCCTGCCCGCCGTCCCGCCACGGCGGTACGACGCACAGCCGCGCGGCGCGGTTGGCGACGGCGCTGCCGTGGTCTTGGCGGATCAGGTAGAGGCAGAGGTCGACGCCGGCCGCCACTCCCGCCGAGGTGAGGACGTCGCCGTCGTCGACGAAGAGCACCTCCTCGTCGAGCCGCACGAGCGGGAAGGCGCGCTGGAACTCCGGCGCGTGCAGCCAGTGCGTGGTCGCGGGCCGGCCGTCGAGCAGCCCGGCCGCGGCCAGGACGTAGGAGCCGGTGCAGAGGGAGACCAGCCGGGTGCCGGGCCTGATCGCGGCGAGGGCGCCGGTCAGCTCCGGCGGCAGGGGCGCGCCGTGTGCGAGCTCGTCCATGGCGTGGGTGGGCGTGATGATCACGGTGTCGGCGGCGGCGAGCGCCTCCGGACCGGCGCCGACCCCGACGGTGAAGCCCGCGTCACTGGTCACGGGCTGCCCGTCGGCGGTGCAGACGGTCAGCTCGTAGAGCGGCGCGCCGGCGTCGTCGAGGGCGTTGCCGAAGACCCGGGAGGGGATTCCGAGCTCGAACGGGGGGACGCCTTCGAGGGCGAGTACGGCAATGCGGTGCATGGCCAGATCCTGACACATGGTGGCCGTACGGCCAACACCATGGCCGGGTGCCGGCGCCGAAGCTGGTGTGACAGCAGCACCGGACACACCTGAGGAGAAACACATGCGCGCCGTCGTCGTCAGCCAGTGGGGCGGGCCCGAGGTACTGACCGAGACCGAGCTGGAGCGCCCGGAGCCCGGCATGGGCGAGATCCTGGTACGGGTCCACGCGGCCGGGGTCAACCCCGTCGACTGGAAGACCCGGGCCTCCGGCGCCCTCATCCCCTGGGGCCCGGTCCCGGCCGTCGGCTGGGACGTGTCCGGCACCGTCGAGGCCGTCGGCCCCGGCGTGACGCTGTTCCAGCCGGGCGACGAGGTCTTCGGCATGCCGCGCTTCCCCGCCCAGGCCGGCGGCTACGCCGAGTACGTCACGGCCACCGCGCGGCACTTCGCCCGCAAGCCGGCCGGCCTCGACCACGTCCAGGCGGCCGCGCTGCCGTTGGCCGCGCTCACCGCGTGGCAGGCTTTGAACGACACCGCGGGCCTGCGGGCCGGGCAGCGGGTGCTGGTGCACGCGGCCGCCGGCGGTGTGGGCCACTTCGCCGTCCAGATCGCCAAGGCGCTCGGCGCGTACGTGATCGGGACCGCCAGCGCCGCCAAGCACGACGTGCTGCGCGCGCTCGGGGCGGACGAGCTGATCGACTACCGGACCACCGACTTCGAGGACGCGGTGTCCGAGGTCGACGTCGTGATCGACGCCGTCGGCGGCGACTACGGGGTCCGCTCCCTGAAGGTGCTGCGCCCCGGCGGACACCTGATCACCCTGAACGGCCCCGACGACGTGCCGGCCGACGCCGGTGGTTTCCGTACCGGCTGGACCCTCGTCGAGCCGGACTACGCGGGCCTGAAGGCCATCGCCGCCCTGGTGGCGGACGGGAAGCTCCGGCCGGTCATCGACACGGTGCTGCCGCTGGAGCAGGCCGCGAGGGCCCACGAGCTCGGCGAGCAGGGCCGGACCACCGGCAAGATCGTTCTGACGGTCGCCCAGGCCCAGACCCAGACCCGGGCCTAGGCGGACGCGGAGGCGGCGGCGCGGGTGGTCGTGGCGATGGTGGCGGAACCGACCACGCGCGTGCCGTCGTACAGCACGATCGCCTGGCCCGGGGCCACGCCGCGGACCGGCTCGCTGAAGGAGACGCGCAGCTCGCCGTCCACCATCTCGGCGAAGACCTCGCCCTCGCCGCCGTGGGCGCGCAGCTGCGCGGTGTACGTGCCCGGGGCGGCGGGCGTGGAGCCACACCAGCGGGGGCGGATCGCCGTGAGGGCGGTGACGTCGAGGGCCTCGACGGGGCCGACGGTGACGGTGTTGTTCACCGGGGAGATGTCGAGGACGTAGCGCGGCTTGCCGTCGGCGGCCGGGTGGCCGATCCGCAGGCCCTTGCGCTGCCCGATGGTGAAGCCGAAGGCGCCCTCGTGGGTGCCGACCTTCTCGCCCGTCGCCCCGTCGACGATGTCGCCCTCGGCCTTGCCCAGGCGGTTCGCGAGGAAGCCCTGGGTGTCGCCGTCGGCGATGAAGCAGATGTCGTGGCTGTCGGGCTTCTTCGCGACGGCCAGGCCCCGCTCCTCGGCCTCGGCGCGGATCTCGTCCTTGGTGGTGAGGGTGTCGCCGAGCGGGAAGAGCGCGTGCGCGAGCTGCTTCTCGTCGAGGACGCCGAGGACGTACGACTGGTCCTTGGCCATGTCGGAGGCGCGGTGCAGCTCGCGGGTGCCGTCCTCGTTCAGGACGACGGTGGCGTAGTGGCCGGTGCAGACGGCGTCGAAGCCGAGGGCGAGGGCCTTGTCGAGCAGCGCCGCGAACTTGATCTTCTCGTTGCAGCGCAGGCAGGGGTTCGGGGTGCGCCCGGCCTCGTACTCGGAGATGAAGTCCTCCACGACGTCCTCGCGGAAGCGCTCGGCGAGGTCCCAGACGTAGAAGGGGATGCCGATGACGTCCGCGGCGCGGCGGGCGTCGCGGGAGTCCTCGATGGTGCAGCAGCCGCGGGCGCCGGTCCGGAAGGACTGCGGGTTCGCGGAGAGCGCCAGGTGGACGCCGGTGACGTCGTGCCCGGCTTCGACCGCGCGGGCGGCGGCGACGGCGGAGTCCACACCGCCGGACATGGCGGCCAGGACGCGAAGGGGGCGGGCGGTGCGCGGCAGGTTCTCAGTCATAGCACCGTCCAGGGTACGGGGAACCGCGCGGTGTCACAGCGCGTTATCGCGTGCAGGGGGTGGTTCGCGTGGGGGACACGGGGAAAAAGGGCACGTCGCGCAGGACGCGCAGGGCGGTGCTGTTCGGGGGGCTCGGGGTTTTCGCGGTCGCGGCCGTCGCCGGGCGGGACGAGGTGGCGCGCGCCTGGTGGCTCGTGCCGGGGGTGTCCAAGCGGCGCGAGGACGGGGCGCTGGACCATGCGGGCGCGAGCTGGACGGCGGCCTCGCCGGCGAACTGGCGGCTGGCGGACCGGCCCGACGACTACCGGGTGGACCGGATAGTCGTCCATGTCACGCAGGGCAGCTTCGCCACGTCGGTGGACGCGTTCAGGAATCCGTGGCACAAGGCCTCGGCGCACTACATAGTCCGCCAGGACGGCCACATCGAGCAGATGGTGCGCGAGCTGGACGTCGCCTTCCACTCGGGCAGCCGCTCCATGAACGAGCGCAGCGTCGGCATCGAGCACGAGGGGTTCGTCGACCGGCCGCAGGACTTCACGGACGCGATGTACGAGGCTTCGGCGCGGCTGGCGGCCGACATCTGCCGGCGGTACGGCATACCGGCGGACCGCAAACACATCCTGGGCCACTCGGAGGTCCCGGGCGCCGACCACACGGACCCGGGCCGCCACTGGGACTGGGAACGGTACGTCCGCCTGGTCGGCGAGGCCTTGCCGTCCTAGTCTCCCGAGGCCGGCCGGTCCTGCGGGTTCAGCAACGTGGCGAAGGGCACGGTCACCGTCCCGGACGGGTAGTTCATGACCCCGTACCTCTCGCTGGGTTCCTCGTCGCCCGACAGTTCTCCCTTGGAATTGAGAGGCCCGATGTGTGCGCCGAAGTAGGAACCCTCTGCGTTCACCGCCCGATACGAGGTCACGTAGCGCGGCTTTCGCGTCACATTGATGAGGTTGTTGTTGTGGCGCAGTCTGGCGCGGTAAAAGATGTGGTCGTCACAGATTTCGGCGGTACAACCGAAATATTTCCGCTCCTCCTTGCTCCACGAGTAGTGGGGGGAGGAAAATGCGGCCTCGTCGATCTTCCCGCGGTCCTTCCTCATGATCTGGAGTTCCGCCGTGGCTTGGATCACGTCGTACGGGGCGTTCTTGGGCAGCTCGACGATCCTTTCCTCGGTGATGACGTCGCCTTGGTCCAGCCAGGATCCCGGTGCGACGATGGAGCCCGTGTGGAGGACGGTGAACCCGGTCGACCCCACGTGGAGTTCGGTGTCCTCGTCCCACTCCAGGTCTTCTTTCCAGTCCTTCAGCTGGGTGTCCCCCGCGGTGAACGTCGCCGTCCGCCCGTACGTCGAGTGGGCGCTGGCGAGAATGTAGACGGGAACGGTCCCGGTGTTCTCGACGTGGATCGTCAGCGGCAGGTAGACGACGGGGCGCTTGGGATCCGACCGCGGTTTCCCGAAGGTGGCCTTCACGATGAGGAGCGGCTGCTTGGCATAGGGCTGGTACACGGCCGAGTACGCCAGATTGGATGCGGCCAGCAGAGCGCTCACCGTCACTCCGACGGCAAAGCCCTTGGGGTGGGGGATCTTCTCCCAGGCGTGGTGCCGGTAGAGGAGCCAGAGCGCCGCCATGGACCAGCACCAGAGCGGAACGAAGGCCTGCAGATAATGCGTGGACTCCTGCTCCTGGAACCAGACCAGGAGGAACAGGCTGTTGGTGGCCAGCGCGACGAGGGCGCCCAGCACGACCAGTGAACCCGAGTACTTCACATGCCGCTTGCCCCAGAAGTCGATCGCCGCGGCCGCCGCCGCCACCTCCACCACGCCGGCCAGGATGAACAGGAACCCGCTGACGCGGCCCGCGAAGGTGAGTGCTCCGAAGGCGTCCGGCATGCCGACGACGGCGAGCAGGGCCGCGCAGCCGAGCAGCCCGGCCGTCATGAAGGCGACGGTCCCGTACCTGCGCCCCTTACGGTCGGGCCAGACCGAGCTGTCGCCCTCGCGCCAGCGGATGGCGGCCCGGTCCTCGATGTCCATGTCCTCTGGGAATCCGGCGCGGGACAGGATCCTGCGCAGCCCGCGCGGGGACCACGCGCCCCCCGCCGCCTCGCCGCCGATGTCGACCCGACGCAGGCCCCGGCTGTCGGGCGGCTGTACCACCACCACCGGCCGTTTGGTCATGGGACCATGCTCAGCCCCGGGCACGGGCAGCGCACCCGGGGTTACTCCACGGTCACAGCACGAGTGCTGTGGCCGGAAAGGTTTGCCGGGGTGCGTCGTCCGGTGCGGTGCATCGCAAGGCGGAGGACCGCGTCTCGTACTGGACGTACTTGCGCGGTCCGACAACGCGGCGAGGTGCCGTACCGGGCGGCGCGCCCCGGTGAACCTTTCCGGTCACAGCGCTAGCTGAGGCCTGCCGTGCGGGCGCGCTCGACGGCCGGGCCGATGGCGGCCACCACGGCGGCGACGTCCTCCTTGGTGGAGGTGTGGCCGAGCGAGAAGCGCAGGGTGCCGCGGGCCAGCTGCGGGTCGGTACCGGTGGCGAGCAGGACGTGGCTCGGCTGGGCGACACCGGCCGTGCAGGCGGAGCCGGTGGAGCACTCGATGCCCTGGGCGTCGAGCAGGAGCAGCAGGGAGTCGCCCTCGCAGCCGGGGAAGCTGAAGTGGGCGTTGGCGGGGAGCCGGTCGGCCGGGTCGCCGCCGAGGACCGCGTCCGGCACCTCGCGCAGGACGGCGGCGATCAGCTCGTCGCGCAGTGCACCGATCTCGGCGGCGAAGCGCCCGCGGCGCTCGGCGGCGAGGACCGCGGCCACCGCGAAGGCGGCGATGGCCGGTACGTCGAGGGTCCCGGAGCGGACGTGCCGCTCCTGGCCGCCGCCGTGCAGGACGGGTACGGGGGTCTGGTCGCGGCCCAGGAGCAGCGCCCCTATGCCGTACGGGCCGCCGATCTTGTGGCTGCTGACGGCCATGGCGGCGAGGCCGCTGTCGCCGAAGCGGACGTCGAGCTGCCCGAAGGCCTGGACGGCGTCGGAGTGCAGCGGGATCGCGAACTCGCGGGCGACTGCGGCGAGTTCGGCGACCGGCATGACGGTGCCGATCTCGTTGTTGGCCCACATGACGGTGGCCAGGGCCACGTCGTCGGGGTTGCGGGCGATGGCCTCGCGCAGGGCGTCGGGGTGCACGCGCCCGTAGCGGTCCACCGGGAGGTATTCGACCTGGGCGCCCTCGTGCTCGGCGAGCCAGTGCACCGCGTCGAGGACCGCGTGGTGCTCGACGGGGCTGGACAGGACGCGGGTCCGGGCGGGGTCCTGGTCGCGGCGGGCCCAGTAGAGGCCCTTGACGGCGAGGTTGTCGGCCTCCGTGCCGCCGGCGGTGAAGACCACCTCGCTGGGGCGGGCGCCGATCGCCTCGGCGAGGGCCTCGCGGGCCTCCTCCACGGTGCGGCGGGCGCGGCGGCCGGCGGCGTGCAGGGAGGATGCGTTGCCCGTTGCGGCGAACTGCGCGGTCATCGCCGCAGCGGCCTCCGGAAGCATCGGGGTGGTGGCGGCGTGGTCGAGGTAGGCCATGATCCCCCGATTCTACGAGCCCTTGGCCGCGGCCCTTCCCCCGGAGCCGGATACCACCGCCGAACCCGCGCGCCCCAATCGCCGGCGGGGCTGGATTTGGCTGATGCCACCGCTTCGTCCAGCCCGTTCGGCGCTTTGAGGATCCCGCGCGAGCGGCGCGTCAGGAAGCGGCGCGCGGGGCGCGGGCCAGCTGGCGGGACTGGGCCACCAGACGGTCCGTGGAGTCCCAGACCTCCGCGTCCTCCTCCAGGAAGCCGCCGGCCAGGTTGCGGGTCGTGATCGAGACCCGCAGCGGGCCCGGCGCCGGACGGTGGCGGATGTGCGTGGTGAGCTCCACCGTCGGGGTCCAGCCCAGCAGACCCAGGTCGAAGGCGGTCGGCGGCAGCGCGTCCACCGCGAGCAGCAGCGACAGCGGGTCGGCGTCGCGCCCGTCGGCGAGTTCGAACCAGGCCCGCATCTCACCCTTGCCCGACGGCGCGCCCAGCGCCCAGCCCGCCGTCGCCGGGTCCAGCCGCAGCCGGAGCCGGTCCACGATCGCGGAGCTGCCGGGGATCGGGGCCGGGCCGGCCTCGGGGCCGAGGCAGTCCTCGTACGGGGGGATGGCCGGGGGCAGCGCCGTCGTGCGGACGTCGTCCGGCAGGGAGGCCAGGTCGCCGTAGGAGGCGAGGACGCGGATGCGCTCGACCTCGGCGCCGTTCTCGTCGTACTGGAACAGCGAGGCCTGGCCGGTGGAGAGGGTGCGGCCGACCCGTACGACCTGGGTGCGGATGACCGCGGGGCCGGGCACGGAGGAGGTCAGGTAGTGCGCCGAGACCGTGAAGGGGTCCGGGTGCGGCAGGGCCGCGGACAGGGCGCGGCCGACCAGGGCCAGCAGGTAGCCGCCGTTGACGGCCGCGATGATCGTCCAGCCGGCGGAGAGTTCCGCGTCGTAGACCCCGGGCTCGCCCGCACGGGCGGTGACCGTGGTGTCGCGGTCGAACTCGCTGTCGCCGATGGATGACTGGGTCGCTGCGTGTGACATGGAATGAACGTACACCGAGGGGGTTACTAAGCGGTAGCTTTTCTTTGCTACGTCCTCGTTACGGCTCTTCGGCCACCGACGAGCGGCGGTTCCAGGCCAGCGGTGCCCGCAAGTGGTAGCGCATCGCGAGCAGCCGCAGGACGAAGGTGGTCACGATCGCGAGGACGGTCGTGCCGGCGTTGAGGACGTCGAAGCCGATGAAGACGGCGACCAGCGAGGCCCCGACGATGGCGGGGACGGCGTACATCTCGCGGTCGCGCAGCAGCGAGGGGACCTCGTTGACGAGTACGTCGCGCAGTACGCCCCCGCCGACGGCCGTGGCCAGGCCCAGCGCGGCGGACGCGGTGAGGCCGAGGCCGTACTCGTACGCCTTGGTCGTGCCCGTCACGCAGAACAGGCCGAGGCCGGCGGCGTCGAAGACGTTGATGGCACGGTTGATCCGCTGGACCTCGGGGTGCAGGAAGAAGACGAGCGCGGCGGCGATCAGCGGGGTGACGAAGAAGCTGAGGTCTCCGAAGGCGGCCGGCGGGACCGCTCCGATGACGAGGTCGCGGAAGAGGCCGCCGCCGAGGGCGGTGACGAGGGCGAGAACGGCGATGCCGAAGACGTCGAAGTTCTTGCGGACGGCCAGCAGTGCGCCGGCGGTTGCGAAGACGAAGATGCCCGCGAGGTCCAGGGCGTGCTGGATGTCGGGCGGGAAGAGATCGTGGAGCACGGGGCCATTGTGCCGGGCGCCTTGCGGCGGGCTGGTACGGGGCGCCGGTCGGCTCCGCCGGGGTGGGCCGTCGGCGGTGCGGCTCCACGACCTGGGGCTCCGCCCCAGACCCCGCGCCTCAAACGCCGGCGGGGCTGGATTTCGGCCCGGCGGAGCCGTAGCGGCACGGGCCGGGTTGCGGCCCGGCGGGGCTGGATTGCGGCCCGGCGGGGCTGGAGCGGGGCGGGGTGGGTTGGGGCCCGGCGGGGCTGGAGGGGCCACGCCCCGCCGGGTTTGTGTTGCTACTCCGCGATCGCGGTCGCCGCGCTCGGCAGGGCCGGGTCGCCCGGGGCCTGGTCCGGGGCGTTTTCCGGGTGGTGGCAGGCCACCTGGTGGCCGGTCTTCAGAGCGATCAGCGGCGGCTCCTGCGTGGTGCAGAGCTGCGTCGCCTTCCAGCACCGCGTGTGGAAGCGGCACCCGCTCGGCGGCGAGATCGGCGAGGGCACGTCGCCCTTGAGCAGGATGCGGCCGCTCTTCACGCCGCGCCTGCGCGGGTCCGGCACCGGCACGGCCGACATCAGGGCCGTCGTGTACGGGTGCATCGGCGCCTGGTACAGCGACTTGTTGTCGGCCAGCTCGACGATCTTGCCGAGGTACATCACCGCGATGCGGTCCGAGACGTGCCGGATGACCGAGAGGTCGTGCGCGATGATCACGTACGTCAGGCCGAGCTCCTGCTGGAGGTCGTCCAGCAGGTTGACCACCTGGGCCTGGATGGACACGTCCAGCGCCGACACCGGCTCGTCCGCGACGACCAGCTTCGGCTTGAGGGCCAGGGCCCGGGCGATGCCGATGCGCTGCCGCTGGCCGCCCGAGAACTCGTGCGGGTAGCGGTTGTAGTGCTCCGGGTTGAGGCCCACCAGCGACAGCAGCCGCTGGACCTCCGCCTTGATGCCGCCCTCGGGGGTGACCTTCTGGAGCTTGAACGGCGCGCCGACGATCGTGCCGACCGTGTGCCTCGGGTTCAGCGAACCGTACGGGTCCTGGAAGATCATCTGAATGTCGCGGCGCATCGGACGCATCCCGGCGGTACCGAGGTGCGTGATGTCCTTGCCCTCGAACTCGACGGTGCCGCTGCTCGGTTCGAGCAGCCGGGTGATCAGCCGGCCCATGGTCGACTTGCCGCAGCCGGACTCGCCGACGATGCCGAGGGTCTCACCCCGCCGGACGTCGAAGTCGATGCCGTCGACGGCCTTGACCGCACCGGCCTGGCGGCGCAGCAGCCCCTTGGTGATGGGGAAGTGCTTGGTGAGGCCAGTGACCTTGAGCAGGGGCTCGGGAGAGTCCGAGGCCTGCTGGGGAAGGGTGACCGTCTCGGTCTTCTTGATCTCCGTCACAGCTTCGGCGCAATCTCTTCGGTCCAGATCCGGGTCCGCTCCTCCTGTGACATGTGACAGGCGGACCAGTGGCGGCTTTCGTCCTCCGTGAGTTCCGGCCGCACCGTGCGGGTGACGTTGTCCTTGGGCACGTCGGCGTACGGGCAGCGGGGGTTGAAGGCACAGCCGCTCGGGATGTTGATCAGGCTCGGCGGCGACCCCTTGACGGGGATGAGGCGCTCGGTCTGGTCGCGGTCGATGCGCGGCATCGAACCCAGCAGGCCCCAGGTGTAGGGGTGGCGGGGTTCGTAGAAGACCTTCTCCGCGGTGCCCCGCTCGACGCAGCGGCCGCCGTACATCACGAGGAGGTCGTCGGCCATCTCGGCGACCACGCCGAGGTCGTGCGTGATCATGATGACGGCGGAGCCGAACTCCTGCTGCAGGTCGCGGATCAGGTCGAGGATCTGCGCCTGGACGGTCACGTCCAGGGCCGTCGTCGGCTCGTCGGCGATGAGCAGCTCGGGGTTGTTGACCAGGGCCATCGCGATCATGGCGCGCTGGCGCATGCCGCCCGAGAACTCGTGCGGGTAGCTGTCGAAGCGCTTGTGCGGCTCCGGGATGCCGACGCGGTCCAGCAGCTCGACGGCGCGCTTGCGGGCGGCCTTCTTGTCGGCCTTGTTGTGGACCCGGTAGGCCTCGGCGATCTGCTGGCCGACGGTGAAGTAGGGGTGCATGGCCGACAGCGGGTCCTGGAAGATCATCGCGATCTCCCGGCCGCGCAGCTTGCGCACCTCGTCCTCGTTCGAGGAGAGCAGCTCCGTGCCGTTCAGCCAGATCTCGCCGGAGATCCGGGCGCGCTGGCGGCCGTACTGGCCGACGCGGTGCAGTCCCATGATGCCGAGGGAGGTGACCGACTTGCCGGAGCCGGACTCGCCCACGATGCCGAGGGTCTTGCCCTTCTCCAGCGTGAAGGAGAGCCCGTCGACCGACTTGACCAGCCCGTCCTCGGTCGGAAAGTGCACCTTGAGGTCGCGGACCTCCAGGAAGGCGGTGGGGGGGACGGCCGCCTCGACGGGTTCGTTGAGGGCCCCGGTCCCGGTCGAATGGGTCATGACAGCCTCACTCGGGGGTCGATCACCGCGTACAGGAGGTCAACGATGAGATTCGCCGCGACGACGAAGAAGGCGGAGATCAGGGTGATGCCCAGGATGACCGGCAGGTCGTGGTCGCTGATGGCCCGGACGGCGCTGTAGCCGAGGCCGTGCAGCGAGAACGTGGACTCGGTGAGCACCGCGCCGCCCATCAGGGCGCCGAGGTCCAGACCGAGGACGGTCAGGATCGGCGTCAGCGTGGAGCGCATGGCGTGCTTGCCGATGACGACGGGTTCGGTCAGGCCCTTCGCGCGGGCGGTGCGGATGTAGTCCTCGTTGAGGACCTCCAGCATCGTCGCGCGGGTGAGCCGGGCGTACATCGCCGCGTAGAGGAAGGCGAGCGAGACCCACGGGAGGATCATCCCGTTGAACCACTTGCCGGGGTCCTCGGCGAAAGTGGCCTCGGGGCGACCGAACCAGCCGAGCTGGTCGGAAAAGAAGGCGATGAAGAGCATGCCCGTGAAGTAGATGGGCAGGGAGACGCCGGCGAGGGCCACGCCCATCGCCGAACGGTCCAGGGGCGTACCGCGCTTGAGGGCGGAGATGACGCCGGTGGCGACACCGCCGATCACCCAGAGCACGACGGCGCCGGCGGCGAGCGAGAGGGTGACCGGGAGCCAGTCCAGCAGCAGCGGCCACACCTCCTGCTCGGTCTTGAAGGAGTAGCCGAAGCAGGGCGCGGCGCATTGCGTGACGTCGGAGCCGTTGGCGTACGTGCGACCCGCCACCAGACCGACGACGAACTTGCCGAACTGGACGAGGATCGGGTCGTCGAGACCCATCTTCTGCCGGATGCCCTCGATGGCGGCGGGGTCGGACTGCTTGCCGACGAAGTACAGGGCCGGATCCGTCCCGATCAACTTCGGGAAGAGGAAGAAGATTCCGAAGGTCACCAGCGTGATGACCAACAGCATGACGATGACGGCGAAGAACCGTCGGATGAGATATGCAAGCACTGCGCTCGGCCTGGCTGCGGCCCGGGGGCGCCCCCTTCTGGAGAGCGCCCCCAAGCCGTAACCGCGGCCATCACCTGCCCTTCGTGCCTAGCGGGTGTGGCACTGGAACACTGGAAAGTGGATCTGTGACCGGGTGGTGGACGACTACTTGACGACGCCGAGGGAGGAGTAGTCGTAGCGGCCGTTGTAGGCCTCGGTCGTGTAGGCGTTCGTCAGACGGGTCGAGCGCCAGGTGATGTTCTTCTCGTAGACGAACGGCAGGTAGACCGCGGCCTCGGAGAGCTTCGTGTTCAGCTGCTTGTAGACCTCGCCGGCCTTGTTCGGGTCCGTCTCGGCGATGGCGTTGTCGAACAGCGTGTTGATGGCGGGGTCGTTGAGCTCGGAGAAGTTGTTGTTACCGCTCTGCTCGATGAACCGGCCGTCGACCAGCGGCTGGAGGAAGCCCTGCCCGGTCGGGAAGTCGGCGCCCCAGCCCATGATGATGATGCCGTAGCCCTTTTCCTTGACCACCTTCGGCGAACCGATGATGCCGGAGGTCTGGGCGCCGTCGAACTGGTCGATGTCGGCCTCGATGCCGACCTGCTTCAGGGCGTTCTGCAGCGAGACGGCCGTGGCGACCTCGACCGGCTTGTTGTTGCGGACGGCGATCGTGGTCTTGAAGCCACTCTCCTTGCCGCAGGCCTTGAGGGCGGCCTTGGCCTTGTCCGCGTCCGGCTTGCCGTCGTTGGCCAGAGCGCCGTACGGGTCGTACTTGCCGTCGGCACCCTTGACACCCAGCGGGAGCATGTTGGGGGCGATGTCGCCACCGGCCTGCGGGCCGCCGCGGGCGGTCTGCAGGGACTTCTTGTCGGCCGCGTAGATGACGGCCTTGCGGCACTCGACGTTGTCGAACGGCGCGACCGTCGTCGGCATGACCGCGTAGCGGATGAAGCCGGTCTGGCCGTTGTCCAGGTTGCCCTTGTGGTCCTTCAGCGCGGTGGCGCGGGCCGCCTGGCCGATGCCGGTCGCGTTGAGGTCGACGTCGAACTCGCCGTTCATCAGGCGCTTGTCCATGTCGTCCGCGTTCGCCATGAACGTGACCGAGATGGAGTCCGGGAGCGCCTTGCGGATCGGGTCGGTCTCGGGCTTCCAGTTCGCGTTGCGCGAGAGCTTCATGCTCTTGTTGGGCTCGTACGAGTCGATCTTGTACGGGCCGCTGGAGAAGGGCTTCAGGCCGTACTTGGCCTCGGTGTCCTTCTCGCGCTTGACGGGGCTGGCGGCCGGCATCGCGAGCATCTGCTCGAAGTCGCCGTTCGCGACGGGGAGCTTGAAGACGATGGTCTTCGCGTCCGGGGTCTCGATGGCCTTGAGGCCGAGCTTGTCCGCGCTGGGGTCCTTGTACGGGCCCGGGTACTCCTTGTTCGGGTCCAGGAGCTTGACGAGGAAGACCGGACCGCCGGCGATGACGTCCGAGGCCCAGGCACGCTCGATGCCGTACTTGATGTCCTGGGCGGTGATGGGAGTGCCGTCCTCCCAGGTCACGTTGTCCTTGAGCGTGTACTTGTAGCTCTTGCCGTCCGCGCTGATCTCGGCCTTGCCCGCGGCGAGGTCGGGAACGAGCTCGGTGCTCTCGCCGCCCGGGGCCGGCTTGAAGCTGACCAGCTGACGCGTGAAGTAGCGCTGGAAGTCCCACACGAAGCCGTAGTAACCGCGCTGCGGGTCCCACGAGTCGGCTTCCTGGGTGCCGACGAACTTGAGCTCGCCGCCCTTCTTGTCGGACGCGTTGGCGATCTTGCCTATGCCGGCGTTGAATCCGGCAGCGGCGGACGACTTCTCGTCCTTGTCGTCGCCTCCGCCACAGGCGGTCGCGGTCAGCATGGCCGCGAGCACGACGGCCGTGCCAGCGGCAAGCCTGCGCTTCGACGTGCGATGGGTAGTCACGATGCTCGCAACCCTCCGTTGTAGTTCCGGTGTCACCTGCGGCTGAAAGCCGGGTTCCTGGTTTGCCCTGCGGTGGCTAGCGTGAGCCCTTCGGGTCGAGGGCGTCACGGACGCCGTCGCCGAAGAGGTTGAAGGCCAGCACGGTGATGAAGATCGCTACGCCGGGGAAGATCATGAAGAGCGGATCGTCCTCGTAGGTCCGCACGGCCGTGGAGAGGGTCTCTCCCCAGGACGGCGTGGGCGGCTTGACGCCGACTCCGAGGAAGCTCAGGGCGGCCTCGGTCAGCACGTTGGTGGGGATCATCAGCGTCGAGTAGACGGTGATGGGCGCCACCAGGTTCGGGAGCAGTTCGCGGAAGAGGATGTACATGCGGCCGGCACCGAGGCTCCGCGCGGCTTCCACGTATTCGCGCTCGCGCAGCGACAGGGTCTGTCCTCGGACGATGCGGCCGATGTACGGCCAGCCGAAGAATCCGATGACGAGCACCAGGACCGCGATGCGCAGACCCGATCCCTCGAATCCCCACAGCTTTCCGGGGACGACGGAGATCAGCGCGATGATGAACAGCAGCTGCGGGAAGGCCAGCAGCAGGTCCATGACGCGGCTGATCGCCGCGTCGACCCAGCCGCCGAAGTAACCGGCGACGATGCCGAAGAAGGTGCCCAGCGAGACCGCCACGAAGGCGGAGAGGAAGGCCACCAGCAGGGAGATGCGGGCCCCGTAGACGATGCGGCTGAAAACGTCGCGTCCGTTGACCGGCTCGACGCCCAGCGGGAAGTCCCCGCTCATGCCGCCCCAGTCACCGGACGGAAGGCCGAGCAGCGGGTCCAGCAGGTCCTCGTGCAGCTCCTCCGGCGGGTGTCCGAAGGCCTTGACGATCAGCGGCGCGAAGAGGGCGACGAGGATCAGCAGGAGCACGATGACACCGCCGGCCAGGGCGACCTTGTCGCGCTTGAGGCGCGTCCAGGCGATCTTCCAGGGCGAACGCCCTTCGATCGCCTTCTGCGGAGATTCGGGGGCGGCCACGGCCGCGGGCTCGGCCGCGCTGGTGTCGTGCAGTGGTGCCGTCATCGTGGTGGGGACCCCTCTCGGCCGACGGTGGCCGGCCCATGCCCGCCGCTGTGGCGGCTTGGTTCAATCGGCGTCGCGATGGTGCGAATGACGCGAAATGCGCCTGAAGTGCATGTGACGAGCCGGTGATTGCGGGATTGACCGGCCTTCGGTGGGGGGAGTCTTCAACGGCCTCTCGATCGCCCGCCAGACCTGCCGGTGATGTGATGCGCAACCGTGATCTCCGCCTGCACCTTCCGTTATCCGAACGGCCGGTGCTGGTCAGCGGTGAAAGAGGGACCGTATGGCGCGGAACGGACATCGGGCCCAAGTGCCATTTCCGGGCCACTATTTGGGCGGAATCGACGGACAGGCCGAAGGCCGCACCGGAGGGGACCGGTACGGCCTTCGGACGTGATGTCTTGACATGCGGTCAGTAGGACGGGGCCTGGCCCTCGCGGTCGTAGAACGGCCGCGTCTGCGCGCGCAGCCACATCGCCACGGGGTCGTGCTCGTCCGCCAGCGCCACCGTGCACACCGGCACTCCCTCGGGCACCGCGCCGACCGACTGGCGCATCATCTCCCGTACGGACTCCAGCGCGGGCGCGGAGGCGTCGTACAGGTCGAGCCCCACCGCGAGGTACGGGGAGCCCAGCGCGGGCTGCACCCAGGCGCGCCGCAGCGAGCGCACGGCGGGTGTGCGGTGCGCGTGCTGGGTGAGCAGGCCGTAGAACTGCGGGAGCTCGATGGCGGGCTCGGACAGCCGCAGCGGTCCGGCCGGCATCCGGTCCAGGCCGGTCGCGATCCGGCGCAGGTCGGCCCACGGGATGCCGACGCCGCCGCCCTGGGCGTGCGGATTGAGCCACAGGCCCCAGCGGTCGGGGTAGAGGGCGCGGGCGATGTCCCGGCCGGTGACCACCTCGTAGCCGCGGTTCCAGCCGCTGGCGGCCAGCTCCTGCGGGGAGGTCACGCAGGGCGCGTAACCCAGGCCCTCGACCTCCATGCCCGCGTACTGGGCGTCCGGGGAACCCGGCTGCCCCTGCCAGAGCAGCATCCACAGCCGGCCCTCGGCGAGGGCGTGCAGCATTGACTCGTAGCTCTCATAGCGCCCGGGAGTCACCTGGCGCAGCATGTGCTCGACCTGCCCGGCCGCGGCCGTGCCTGACGCACTCACCCGGTACCCCCCTCTTCGTCCGCCCGTCGTCCACGCGTGCCCAGGCCACGCGTGCGGCCAGGAGATGTAACCAGCTTAATCGGGTCTACGGCAGGTAGAAGGGGCGTACGCGCGTAACGATGAAGTCGGTGACGGGGTCCTGGACCGCGTCCAGGAGGATCAACTGCACGGGCCAGGGCGCCGGAACCCGGGTCAGGGCCCGGCCCAGCGCCTCCATCGGGGCGTTTCGCATCTCGGGCTCCCATCCCACCAGCTGGACGCCGACGTAGAGCTCGGGCGCGCCGCCCTCGACGCTGGCGAGGCAGCGGGACGCGGAGGCGACCACGCCGGTGGCGCGGAACTCCTCGGCGGCGGCGGCCAGGAAGTCGACCGGGTCCTCCTGCCAGTCGGGCTCGTAGAGCCGCACCCGGCCGCCGGTGGCGGCGCCGTCGAGGGGAGAACGGCCGGTGCGGCAGAGTTCCGCGACGGCGGGCGGGGGCAGGGGGACGCCGACCGCGCCCTCGGGGTTCACGGCGATGCCGAGCTGCGGGGGCAGGCCGCGGGCGAACTCGACGGCCGGGGCGACCGCGAAGGCCATGGCGGGGCCGGCGCAGGCGCGGAACTGTGCCTCGGAGCTGTAGACCGGGACGTACGCCGCGCCGGCGATCTCCATGGTCGGGAGGGTGAGGGCGGCGCGCTCGGGCCCGCCGCCGTCGGGCAGCGGGACCCATACGTGGCTGCGCCCCAGTACCTCCAGGATCCGGGCTCCGGCATCGGCCTGCCCCAGCGCCGCGCCGAGCACGTGCTCCAGCTCATTTCCCGGCCAGCCGCCGCCGCTCTGCATGTGCGTGTGCCCTTCGGTTGGGTCCCGGTGTGTCGTCGCCCCGAGGCTATCGGCCCCGGCCCGGCCCCCGCGGCCCGGCCTCGCCCCGGGGCTCCGAGGCGGAGATCAGCCGTGGAAGGCGATGCGGGTCACCGCGGCGGCCGAGCGGCGGTCCAGGAGCACCACCGAGGCGCAGCCGGGCGGGAGGTGGCCGGCTTCCGCGTCGCTCAGCAGCCGCGCCACCGCGCCGCGGTGGCGGGCGAAGGCGTACGCCGAGACGCCCCGGCCCCGCGCGGCCTGGCCGGACAGCGCCTCCTGCGCGGTGGTGTCCAGCAGCAGCAGGTGCAGCGCCCGGCCCCGGCGCCGCGCGGCCGCCGCGAGCAGGCCCCGTACCCAGCTCTGCGTACCGCAGTCGTGGACGACGACCGAGGCACCGGAGCGCAGGGTCCGCCACAGGCCGCGGTAGTGGGCGACGCGGACCAGCGGCCGGTAGACGGCGTACGGCAGCGCCCCCGGCATCCGCCGCTCCCAGCGCTCGCGGGTGTCCTGGGAGTCGATCGCCCCGCCCTCGGCCGCCGCCCGCTTGATCAGTGTGCTCTTGCCGCCGCCCGGCAGTCCGGACACCACCACGATGTCCCCCTCGGCGAAGCCGAGCCGCTGCGGGCCGCGCACCCCCGGACCGCGCAGGTCCCGTACCGGCCCGCGGGCGGCCTCGCGCACGCGTCCGCGCTGCGCCGGCACCCCCGCCACGGACCCCGTCGCCGCCAGCGCTCCGAATCTCCGCACAGTGCTCGCCTCCCCCGAATCGGGCTCCTGGGAGCCCATGCCCACTGAGTGTAAAGAGACGGTAATCCGGCAGCCCCGGTTCCGGTCCGTACGCTCTTTCGACCCCCCACGCCCAATCCCCGCCGCACCGTGCAATGATGTGCGCCATCTGGACACCAACTGCATACCGGCCGCTTGAATCCGCGCGGGAGAGTCCCGGCACGCCGCAAGGCCGTGTCCGGGCGCCGAAGGAGCAAGTACCTCCCTTGAATCTCTCAGGCCCCGTACCGCGTGGATGAGGCAGATCTGAAAAGCGAGCCGCGCCACCCGTCTCCGTGACACCGGCGTGCGCTCCACCCAAGGTGCAAGTCGACGATCCCCCGGCATCCGGGGCTCTCGGCGAACCTCTCAGGTTCCGATGACAGATGGGGAGGATCCTCCTCGTCATGTCATGCCCTGGGACCCGGGAGCCACACCCATGAGCACTGCCCCCCGCCTGACCGCCCTCGATGCGCTGCACCGTTCCCTCGGTGCGACCATGACCGACTTCGCGGGCTGGGACATGCCCCTGCGGTACGCGAGCGAGCGCGACGAGCACAACGCCGTCCGCACCAAGGCCGGTCTGTTCGACCTCTCCCACATGGGCGAGATCACCCTGACCGGCCCGGAGGCCGTCAAGGCCCTGGACCACGCGCTGGTCGGCAACATCTCCACCGTCGGCGTCGGCCGCGCCCGCTACACGCACATCTGCCAGGAGGACGGCGGGATCGTCGACGACCTGATCGTCTACCGCCTGGGCGAGACCGAGTACATGGTCGTCGCCAACGCCTCCAACGCCCAGGTCGTCCTCGACGCCCTCACCGAGCGCGCCGCCGGCTTCGACACCGAGGTCCGCGACGACCGCGACGCGTACGCCCTGCTCGCCGTCCAGGGCCCCGAGTCCCCCGGCATCCTGGCGTCCCTGACCGACGCCGACCTGGACGGGCTGAAGTACTACGCCGGCCTGCCGGGCACCGTCGCGGGCGTGCCCGCGCTGATCGCGCGTACGGGCTACACCGGCGAGGACGGCTTCGAGCTGTTCGTCTCCCCCGAGCACGCCGTGGAGCTGTGGCAGGCGCTGACCAAGGCCGGCGAGGGCGTCGGCCTGGTCCCGGCCGGCCTGTCCTGCCGCGACACCCTGCGCCTGGAAGCGGGCATGCCGCTGTACGGGCACGAGCTGACCACCTCCCTCACCCCGTTCGACGCGGGCCTGGGCCGGGTCGTGAAGTTCGAGAAGGAGGGCGACTTCGTGGGCCGCGCCGCCCTGGAGGCCGCCGCCGAGCGGGCCGCCACCAACCCGCCGCGCAAGCTGGTCGGTCTGATCGCCGAGGGCCGCCGCGTCCCGCGCGCCGGCTTCCCGGTCGTGGCCGGCGGCCAGGTCATCGGCGAGGTCACCTCGGGCGCCCCGTCCCCGACGCTGGGCAAGCCGATCGCGATGGCGTACGTCGACGCGGCACACGCCGCGCCCGGCACCTCCGGCGTCGGCGTGGACATTCGCGGTACGCATGAGCCGTACGAGGTCGTGGCCCTGCCGTTCTACAAGCGGCAGAAGTAGCCCGTACGCGGCGCTGCCGCACGGGTACCCCGTGCAGCGCCGTCTCAGTACCCAAGACCACCGTTCGTATCCACTCCCCCGCATCCAGGAGAATCAGGTCATGAGCAACCCCCAGCAGCTGCGTTTCAGCAAGGAGCACGAGTGGCTCTCGGGCGCCGTGGACGGCGTCTCGACCGTCGGCATCACGGAGTTCGCGGCCAACGCGCTCGGTGACGTCGTCTACGCCCAGCTCCCCGAGGTCGGCGACACGGTGACCGCGGGCGAGACCTGCGGCGAGCTGGAGTCGACCAAGTCGGTCAGCGACCTGTACTCCCCCGTCACCGGTGAGGTCGTCGAGGCCAACCAGGACGTCGTGGACGACCCGTCGCTGGTGAACTCGGCTCCGTTCGAGGGCGGCTGGCTCTTCAAGGTGCGCGTCACGGAGGAGCCGGCCGACCTGCTCTCCGACGACGAGTACGCCAAGCTCACCGCCGGTAACTGACCCCAGGGGACCCTGATGTCTGTACTGAACACCCCTCTCCACGAGCTCGACCCGGACGTCGCCGCCGCCGTCGACGCCGAGCTCGTGCGCCAGCAGTCGACCCTGGAAATGATCGCGTCGGAGAACTTCGCTCCGGTCGCCGTCATGGAGGCCCAGGGCTCGGTCCTGACCAACAAGTACGCCGAGGGCTACCCCGGCCGCCGCTACTACGGCGGCTGCGAGCACGTCGACGTGGTCGAGCAGATCGCGATCGACCGCATCAAGGCGCTGTTCGGCGCCGAGGCCGCGAACGTGCAGCCCCACTCGGGTGCGCAGGCGAACGCGGCCGCGATGTTCGCGCTGCTGAAGCCGGGCGACACGATCATGGGCCTGAGCCTGGCCCACGGCGGTCACCTGACCCACGGCATGAAGATCAACTTCTCCGGCAAGCTCTACAACGTGGTCCCGTACCACGTCGACGAGTCCGGCCAGGTGGACATGGCCGAGGTCGAGCGCCTCGCCAAGGAGTCCAAGCCGCAGCTGATCGTCGCCGGCTGGTCCGCCTACCCGCGCCAGCTGGACTTCGCCGCCTTCCGCCGCATCGCGGACGAGGTCGGCGCGTACCTGATGGTCGACATGGCGCACTTCGCGGGCCTGGTCGCCGCGGGTCTGCACCCGAACCCGGTGCCGCACGCCCACGTCGTGACCACCACCACGCACAAGACCCTCGGCGGTCCGCGCGGCGGTGTCATCCTGTCGACGCAGGAGCTGGCCAAGAAGATCAACTCCGCGGTCTTCCCGGGTCAGCAGGGCGGCCCGCTGGAGCACGTGATCGCCGCCAAGGCGGTCTCCTTCAAGGTCGCGGCCTCGGAGGAGTTCAAGGAGCGCCAGGTGCGCACCCTCGAAGGCGCGAAGATCATCGCCGAGCGCCTGGTGCAGCCCGACGTCACCGAGGTCGGCGTCTCCGTCCTGTCCGGCGGCACCGACGTGCACCTGGTCCTGGTCGACCTGCGCAACTCCGAGCTGGACGGCCAGCAGGCCGAGGACCGGCTCCACGAGATCGGCATCACGGTCAACCGGAACGCCATCCCGAACGACCCGCGGCCGCCGATGGTCACCTCGGGCCTGCGGATCGGTACGCCGGCCCTGGCGACGCGCGGTTTCGGCGCCGAGGACTTCACCGAGGTCGCGGAGATCATCGCGGCCGCGCTGAAGCCGGCGTACGACGGCGACGACCTCAAGGCGCGCGTCTCCGCGCTCGCCGCGAAGTTCCCGCTGTACCCGACGCTCTAGGCGACGGCCTGGGAGGGCCCGGCCTTGTTTGTACAGGGCCGGGCCCTTTTTCATGACCAAAGCCCCGGGTGGATGCGGCCCATTGCCACTGAATGAACCAAGAAATGGCAAATAGGCTCCGCGTGAGAGCAGGACGGCATCCCCCCGGCAGGACGGAAACGCAACGCATGGACATGAGCGCAGCCAACAAGAAGGGCCTCGGTCTCTTCTCGTTGATGATGATCGGCGTAGGTTCGATCTTCGGGTCGGGATGGCTCTTCGGCGCCGGCACGGCCGCCCAGGTCGCCGGTCCCGCGGCGCTCGTGGCCTGGGTCGTCGGCGCCATGTTCATCGGCATGATCGCCATGTCGTACGCCGAGGTCGGCGCGGCCTACCCGATCCCCGGCGGCATGGCCCGGTACGGCAGCCTCTCGCACGGCCCGGTGCTCGGCTTCATCACCGGCTGGGCGGTGTGGATCGCCGTGGCTTCGCTGATCCCGATCGAGTCGATCGCCGCGACCCAGTACATGTCCTCGTGGAGCTTCGGCTGGGCCGAGGACCTGGTCGACGCCGGGTCCCACCAGCTGACCACCTTCGGCATGTTCGTGGCGCTGGCCCTCACCGTCCTGCTGTGGCTGTCCTGCTACTGGTCGGTCCAGCTCCTGGCGAAGATCAACGCTGCCCTGACCGTGGTCAAGTTCGCCATCCCGGTCCTCGCGGTCGTCGCGCTGATCGCCTCCGGCTTCCACACCGAGAACTTCACGGCCCACGGGGGCTTCGCCCCGAACGGCTGGACCGCCGTCCTGACCGCCGTCACCACCTCCGGCGTGGTCTTCGCCTTCAACGGCTTCCAGGCCGTCGTCAACCTCGGCGGCGCCGCCAAGAACCCGGGCCGGGCCATCCCGATCGCCCTGGTCGGCGCGCTCTCCCTGGGCCTGGTGATCTACCTCGCCCTGCAGACGGCCTTCCTGGGCGCCGTACCGCCGGAGCACCTGGAGCAGGCGGGCGGCTGGTCGGGCGTGAACTTCAACTCGCCGTTCGCCGAGCTCGCCAAGCTGCTGATGATCCACTGGGTGGTGGTGATGCTCCAGTTCGGCGCCTTCATCTCCCCCGCCGGCTCCAACATCGCCAACGTCGCCTCGGCCGCGTACATGGTCCGCACCATCTCCGAGACCGGCTTCTTCCCCAAGCGGCTCATGCGGACCCACCCCGTGTACGGGACCGCGCGCCCGGCGATGTGGATGAACCTCGGCTTCTCCGTCCTGCTGCTGGTCACCGTCGGCCACAGCTGGAAGACCCTGGCCCCGGTCATCTCGGCCGCCATGGTCATCTCGTACCTGATCGGCCCGATCGCGGTGGGCGTCTTCCGCCGCACCAAGCCCGGTCTGCCCCGCCCCTTCCGGCTGCCCGCCGCGAAGATCCTCTGCCCGCTGACCTTCGTCTTCGCCGCCTGCGCGCTGTACTGGTCGAAGTGGCCGAACACCGGCATCGTCACCGCACTGACGCTGCTGGCCGCCCCGATCGCGGCGCTGGTGCTCTTCCGCAAGGGGGAGCGGAACCTCGGCCGGCAGTTCGCCCCGGCCTGGTGGATCGTCTTCTTCCTCGGCGCCCTGTCCCTGCTCTCCTGGCTCGGCTCCGCCGACTTCGGCGGCCGCGGAACCATCCCGGGCGGCTACGACATCGCCCTGGTGGCCGCCATGGCCTTGGTCACGTACTTCTGGGCCGTCCGCGCCGGCGTACGGGCCCACCAGGCGGGCCTGCCGGGCCCGGATCCCGTACTGGACGGCCCCGAGGCGACCGGGGCCGTACCGGAGCGCGAGCTGACCCACGCCTGACCGAAAGCTTTCCACCCCGTCGGGCAGCCGAGCTGTTCATCTCACCGCGTTAAGCTCGGCTGCCGGACAAAATCCGACCAATCCGCCTCTCCTGCCCCCTCCCACCCCACGAGCAGACAAGGGAGTCCGCCACCGTGGCCATCTCCGTCTTCGATCTCTTCTCCATCGGCATCGGTCCCTCCTCCTCCCACACGGTCGGTCCGATGCGGGCGGCACGCATGTTCGTGACCCGCCTGAAGAAGGACGGTGTCCTCGCGCAGACCGCCTCGGTACGCGCGGAGCTCTTCGGTTCCCTCGGCGCGACCGGCCACGGCCACGGCACCCCCAAGGCGGTCCTGCTGGGCCTGGAGGGCCACTCCCCCCGCACCGTGAACGTGGAGACGGCCGACGCCGAGGTCGAGCGCATCCGCCAGAGCGGCCGCCTGCGGCTGCTGGGCGCCGAGATAGGTGATGTGCACGAGATCGCCTTCGACGAGCCGAACCAGCTGATCCTGCACCGCCGCCGGTCCCTGCCGTACCACGCGAACGGCATGACCCTCTTCGCGTACGACGAGACCGGCGCGCCGCTGCTGGAAAAGACGTACTACTCGGTGGGCGGCGGCTTCGTCGTGGACGAGGACGCGGTCGGCGAGGACCGGATCAAGCTCGACGACACGGTCCTGAAGTACCCCTTCCGCTCGGGCGACGAGATGCTGCGCCTGGCGAACGAGACCGGCCTGTCGATCTCCTCCCTGATGCTGGAGAACGAGAAGGCCTGGCGCACCGAGGAAGAGATCCGCGAGGGCCTCCTGGAGATCTGGCGCGTCATGCAGTCCTGCGTCTCGCGCGGCATGTCCCGCGAGGGCATCCTCCCGGGCGGCCTGCGGGTCAAGCGCCGGGCCGCCTCGACGGCGCGCCAGCTGCGCACCGAGGGCGACCCGATGATGCACCGCAGCGAGTGGACGACGATCTACGCGATGGCGGTCAACGAGGAGAACGCGGCGGGCGGCCGCGTCGTCACCGCGCCGACGAACGGCGCGGCGGGCGTCCTGCCGGCCGTCCTGCACTACTACGTGAACTTCGTGCCGGGCGCCGACGAGGACGGCGTGGTCCGCTTCCTCCTCGCGGCGGGCGCGATCGGCATGCTCTTCAAGGAGAACGCCTCGATCTCGGGCGCCGAGGTCGGCTGCCAGGGCGAGGTCGGCTCGGCCTGCTCCATGGCGGCCGGCGCCCTCGCCGAGGTCCTGGGCGGCACCCCGGAGCAGGTCGAGAACGCGGCCGAGATCGGCATGGAGCACAACCTCGGCCTGACCTGCGACCCGGTCGGCGGCCTGGTCCAGATCCCCTGCATCGAGCGCAACGGCATGGCGGCGGTCAAGGCCGTCACCGCGGCCAAGATGGCGATGCGCGGCGACGGCACCCACAAGGTCTCCCTCGACAAGGTCATCAAGACCATGAAGGAGACCGGCGCCGACATGAAGGTCAAATACAAGGAGACCGCCCGCGGCGGCCTCGCGGTCAACGTCATCGAGTGCTGATCCGCCGCAACGACTGACGTGGGGGGCCCGGCGCACGCGCCGGGCCCCCCACGCGTGCACTAGCCGCGCGTGCGCAGGGCCTTCAGGCAGCCCTTGGCGAAGGCGTCCACCGCCGCGTCCAGGGCCTTGAGGCTCTCGGGGGTGGGTGGCGTCCGGGCGTCGGCGGTGACCGTCACGTCCAGCAGCAGGTTGCTGTCCCGGAGGTGGAGCTCGCGGACCTGGTGCAGTTCGGTGGGCTTGTCGTAGCCGAAGCGGAACGCCTCCTTCCCGACCCCCTGCACGGGCACGAGGCCGCTGTCCTTGACGTCCTTGGCCGTGTTCTCCCGGTCCCTGGCGTGGACGTCCCGGGCGAAGTCGACGCTCTCGGTGAAGGCGAAGTCCAGATCGACCTTGGCGTTCCCGTAGACCGCCGGGCCCGTCTCGACGAGGGGCTGTACGCACGTGAAGCCGGGCGCGCCGCCACCGCTGCGCCCCGAGCGGTCTGCGACCTCCTGGCGGGCCCCGAGCGGGTCGGCCAGCTCGCCGTACGGCAGCGCGTTGCAGATCTCCTCCGTCGCGACCCAGGGGTAGCCGCCCTTGCCGTCCTGCGAGACCTGCCGGTCCCCGTCGCCCCCGCAGCCGGCGGCCGCCACCGCGAGTGCCAGGGCGGTCAGCGCCCGTCCTGACCATCGGTGTCGCCGCATCCGGTGCTCCCCTGTCGCGCGGTCGGTCTCCACCCAACCACCTTGTCACGCAGGCGAGTTGCACGGGCCTGCAATCGCCGTTTCCGGGTCGGGAGCCGTGCCCCCGTCCGCCCCCGTGCGCCCCCGCCCCGCTGGCGGAAAAGGGTCCAGGGGCCCGGCCGGAGAGGACCTTCGGCACGGGGGTGGAGCCGCTGAGTGGGCTAACTTGCCCGAGTGGGTCGCGAATCCCCCACGCCGAGAGAGAGGCGGGCCGCATGTCCAGCACCGAACACCGCGTCCTTGCGCTCCGGTTGGAGGCGGTGCCCGTCCCGGTCCCACTGCGGGGCGTTTTCGTGTACCGCTCCGACCGCCCCTACGAGCTCGCCCTCGACTTCGAGGGCGCCGGGATGCACCTCGCGCGGTGGGTGTTCTCCCGGGAGCTGCTGCTCGACGGGCAGGCCTGCGCCACCGGCGAGGGCGACATCCAGGTCTGGCCGCGCCGGGAGGGCACCGAGCCGCGGATCTTCCTCGCCTTCAGCAACGGCGCGCAGAGCTGCCTGGTGTCCGCCCGGGCGAAGGACGTACGGGAGCTGTGCCGGCGGATGACGGAGCTGGTGCCGCGAGGGCAGGAGCAGCGCCACTACGACCTCGACGCCGAGCTGAGCGCCCTGCTCCTGCGCTGAGGGGCGGCCCCGGGAACCGCGGGCGCGGCGGCGGTGTCTTCATCTGTGACATCCGATGTCCCGTCTGAGGAGATTCGGAGGGACGCAAATGAACCACCTACGCCGCCGCCAGGTCACCGCCCTGATCACGGGCGCCCTGCTCACCGCGGGCGTCGCACTGGCCGCACCGGCCTCCGCCGCCACCCGCGCCCCGACCCCGCTCGTCGTGAACGCCCGCTGGGGCGGGCACTGCACGTACGACCGGCTGGTCATCGACCTCCAGGGGTACGTGCCCCCGGTCACGGTCACCCCCGTACCCGAGCTGGTCTACGACGGGTCCGGCAAGCCCGTGCCGCTGGCCGGGAAGCACTTCCTGTCGATCCGGCTGCACCCCGCCGCCGGGCACGACGACGCGGGGAACAACGTCTACCAGGGCCCGAAACTCCAGAAGATCCACCTGAGCAAGCTCAAGGGGATCGCCCTGACCGGCGACTACGAGGGCTACGTCACCTTCGGCGCCGCCTTCGACACCGCTCCCACCCACAGCACCTCCGTCCTGCACTCGCCCGAGCGGCTCGTCGTCGACTTCCCGCATCCCGCCACGTGCTGATCACCGGTGCCCGGGGCGTCGTACGCCCCGGGCACCGGATCCGCCCCAGCTCGCCGGGCGGAGTCTCATCTGGCCGCCGGACCCGAGGGGGCTTCAGCGGTGCTCGGGGTTCGGGAAGTCGAAGCGGCAGCCCGCGTCCCACTCGGAGCGCTGGTTGCCGTGCGCGGGCATGCCGCCGGCGCGCTTGAGCAGGGCGGCGAGGTGCATCAGGTTCCAGGACATGAAGGCCGTGTTCCGGTTGGTGAAGTCGTTCTGCGGGCCGCCCGATCCGGGGTCGAGGTACGAGGGTCCGGGCCCGGCCTCGCCGATCCAGCCGGCGTCGGCCTGCGGCGGGATCGCGTAGCCGAGGTGCTGGAGGCTGTAGAGGATGTTCATGGCGCAGTGCTTGACGCCGTCCTCGTTGCCGGTGATCAGCGCTCCGCCGACGCGCCCGTAGTAGGCGTACTGGCCGTGCTCGTTCAGGATCGAGGAACAGGCGTAGAGGCGCTCGATGACCTGCTTCATCACGGAGCTGTTGTCGCCGAGCCAGATCGGGCCGCACAGCACGAGGATGTCGGCGTCCATGATCTGGCTGTAGAGCACCGGCCACTGGTCGCTCTCCCAGCCGTGCTCGGTCATGTCCGGCCAGACGCCGGTGGCGATGTCGTGGTCCACGGCGCGGATCAGCGAGGTCCGCACGCCGGCCGCGGCCATGACGGCGCGGCTCTTGTCGATGAGGCCCTCGGTGTTGCTGGTCTCGGGCGAGCGTTTGAGCGTGCAGTTCACGTAGACGGCGGTCAGGTCCGAATAATCGAAGTCAGCGGCCACTCCCCCACCCTCCCGGCCGCCGTCCGGCCCGGCCACCGGACCGCGTCCGTCCGGATTGGGGCGGGTTGTTACTGGTCCGTCCGGGCGACTAGGGTCAGCGGGCCTTGGTGTTCGGGAAACCGGTGGGAAACCGGTGCGGCCCTCGCCACTGTGAACGGGAAGTCCGGCTCCACTCTTGCGGGAAGCCACTGGGCTGCGCGGGAGGTTCCGCGCCGCCCGGGAAGGCGGAGACAGGGCATCAGCACCCGTGAGCCAGGAGACCGGCCGGGGTGCGTTGTCCATCCACGAGGTGCTGGAGAGGTCTCCCCACTCATGCATATAGCCGAGGGGTTTTTGCCCCCCTTGCACGCGGTCGCCTGGGGCGCCGCGTCCGCTCCCTTTGTCGTACACGGCGTCCGCGCCCTCACCCGCGAGGTGAAGGCCAATCCGGAGAGCACTCTGCTCCTCGGGGCGTCCGGAGCGTTTACCTTTGTCCTTTCCGCCCTGAAGATCCCTTCGGTGACGGGCAGTTGCTCACACCCCACCGGCACCGGGCTCGGCGCGATCCTGTTCCGGCCGCCGATCATGGCGGTGCTCGGCACGATCACCCTGCTCTTCCAGGCCCTGCTGCTGGCCCACGGCGGCCTGACCACCCTCGGCGCCAACGTCTTCTCGATGGCCATCGCGGGCCCCTGGGCGGGCTACGGGGTCTACCGGCTGCTGCGGCGCTTCGACGTCCCGCTGATGGTGACCGTCTTCTTCGGCGCCTTCTTCGCCGACCTGGTCACCTACTGCGTCACCTCCGTCCAGCTGGCGCTGGCCTTCCCCGACGAGGCCACCGGATTCCTCGGCTCGCTCGAGAAGTTCAGCGAGATCTTCGCGCTCACGCAGATCCCGCTCGCGGTGAGCGAGGGCCTGCTGACCGTGCTCGTGATGCGGCTGCTGATCCAGTCGAGCAAGTCGGACCTGGTCCGGCTCGGCGTCGCGAAGCTCACCGCCGCCAAGGGCGCCACGAAGCAGGAGGCGGCGCTGTGATGAGCCGGAACGCGAAGATCAACACCCTGCTGCTGCTCCTGGTCGCGGCGCTCGCCGTCCTCCCGCTCGCGCTGGGGCTGGGCGATGACAAGGAGGAGCCGTTCACGGGCGCCGACGCCCAGGCGGAGTCGGCGATCACCGAGCTGAAGCCGGACTACGAGCCGTGGTTCTCGCCCCTGTACGAGCCCCCGTCCGGGGAGGTGGAGTCCGCGCTGTTCGCCCTCCAGGCGGCGCTCGGCGCGGGGGTGCTCGCGTACTACTTCGGCGTCCGCAAGGGCCGCCGCCAGGGCGCGGCGCAGGCCGCCGCCGCCTCGGACACTGCCTCGGTCTCCTCCCCGGTCGGCGCCCCGGTCGCCGCGCCGGCCGCCGCGCCGGAGGCGTAGCGCGGTGCTGCCGATCGACGTCGCGGCGCACGGCAGCCGCTGGCGCCACCGCCACCCGCTGGAGAAGGCGCTGCTGGGGGTCGGGCTGACCGTCACCGCGGTGTGCCTGCCGCCGTGGCCCGGCGGGCCCCTGGTCGCCGCCGCCGCCCTCGCGCTGCTCCTCGGCCCCGCCGGGGTGTCCCGGCGGCAGTTGTGGCGGGCCTTCCGGGCCCCGCTGGGCTTCTGCCTGACCGGCGCGCTGCCGCTGCTGTTCGCCGTCGGCGGTCCCGCCGGGTTCGTCTCGCTCGCCTCCGACGGCCCGCGCCATGCGACGGAACTCCTGCTGCGCACCTCGGCGGCCTCCCTCGGCCTGCTGCTGTTCGCCTTCACCACCCCCGTCTCGGACGTGCTGCCGCGGCTGGTGCGGGCGGGGGTGCCGGCCCCGGTGGTGGACGTGGCCCTGGTCATGTACCGGATCGGCTTCCTGCTGCTGGACTCGATGGCCCAGGTCCGCCAGGCCCAGGCGGCCCGCCTCGGGCACACCGGCCGGGCCGCGGTGTGGCGTTCCCTCGCGGGTCTCGCCGCGACCTCGTTCGTACGGGCCTTCGACCGCGCGGCGCGGCTCCAGGTGGGGCTGGCCGGGCGGGGTTACGACGGGGCGCTGCGGGTGCTCGTACCGCAGGCCGCGCTGTCGTGGCGGTTCCTCGCGGCGACCGGCGCCCTGCTGAGCGCACTGATCACCCTGACTCTCCTGCTGAAGGGGCTTTACCTGTGAGGCCGTTGGTGGAACTGGTGGATGCGGGCTACGCGTACGAGGACGGCCCGGCCGTCCTGTCCGGCGTGGACTTCGGCATCACGCAGGGCCGGGCGCTGGTGCTGCTGGGCCGCAACGGCAGCGGGAAGACCACGCTGATGCGGCTGCTGAGCGGGGGCCTTCGGCCGGGCACGGGCGCGCTGCGGCTCGACGGCGCGGAGGTGAGCCACGACCGCAAGGGCCTGACGCGCCTGCGCACGGCGGTCCAGCTGGTGGTCCAGGACCCGGACGACCAGCTCTTCGCCGCCTCGGTGGAACAGGACGTGTCCTTCGGCCCGATGAACCTGGGCCTGGCGCCCGAGGAGGTACGGGCCCGCGTGGACTCGGCGCTGGCCGCGCTGGACATCACGGCCCTGCGCGACCGCCCGACGCACCTGCTCTCGTACGGGCAGCGCAAGCGCGCGGCCATCGCGGGGGCGGTGGCGATGGCGCCGCGCGTGCTGATCCTGGACGAGCCGACGGCGGGCCTCGACCCGGACGGGCAGGAGCGGCTGCTGGACGCCCTGGCGGGCCTGCGCGAACGGGGCACCACGGTGGTCATGGCCACGCACGACGTGGACCTGGCGGTCCGCTGGGCCGACGACGCGGCGCTCCTGACCCCGTCGGGCATCCGCCTCGGCCCGGCCGAGACCCTCCTGTCGGACCCCGCCCTGCTGGCCTCGGCGGGCCTGCGCCGGGCCTGGTCCCCGACGGTGACGGCCTTCCTGCGCGCCCACGGCCTGCTGGGCCCGGACGCCCCCGGCCCGCGCATCCCGGAGGCGTTGGCCGCCTGGCGGTAGACGACGACGGCGCCGCAGGTCCCGCGGGCCCCCGCAAACTTAGGATGGCCGCATGTCGCTGCCGCACGCCATCCTCACCGCCCTGCTCGAGAAGCCCTCGTCCGGGCTGGAGCTGACCCGGCGGTTCGACAAGTCGATCGGCTACTTCTGGTCGGCCACGCATCAGCAGATCTACCGGGAACTCGGCCGGCTGGAGGAGGCCGGGCTGATCCGGGCGCTGCCCAGCGAGGCGCCCGTGCGCGGGCAGAAGAAGGAGTACGAGGTCCTGCCCGACGGCAGCGCCGAGCTGGCCCGGTGGGTCGGCGAGAGCCAGGACCCGAAGCCGATGCGCGACCCGCTGCTGCTGCGGATCCGCGCGGCGGGCGTGGTGGGCCCGCAGGGGCTGGGCGCGGAGCTGCGCCGGCATCTGGAGCTGCACCGGGGCCAGCTGGCGGAGTACGAGGCCATCGAGGCGAAGGACTTCCCCCCGCAGCGGGACGCCGTCGAGGACCGGCTGCGCCGGCTCGTGCTGCACGGCGGGATCGCCCTGGAGAGCTTCTGGCTGACCTGGCTGGAAGAGGCCCTCACCGAGCTCGAGGACCTGACGGCCCGGGACGGCGGCAGCGCGGTCTGACTCGGCCCCGCGTGGCAGGCCGGGGCCCGGCTTGCAGCAGGTTATACGAAATCGTATAGTCCAAAATCATGAAGTCCGAAATCGCGCCATCCGAGTGGTCGGCCCTGCTCGCGCTCCAGCGGGCCACCCACGCCACCCTGCAGGTGCTCGCAGCGGAGCTGGTCGACCTGGACCTGACGCCCTCCGAGATCAACGCGCTGGCCAATCTCGCCGACGGCCGGGGCCGGACCGTGTCCGAGCTCGGCGCGGCCGTGGGCACCCGCCCCACCACGCTGACCAGCGTGCTGGACCGCCTGGAACGACGTGGGCACATCACCCGCGGCACCCGCCCTGGAGACCGCCGCGCGGTGCTCATCGAACTCACCGCTTCCGGCGAGGTGGCCGCCGCCACGATCCGCCGGGCCATCGCCGACCTGGAGCGTCGCGCACTGCACGGCCTGCCGGCCGACACCATCGCCTGCCTGCGCGCCGCCCTGCAAGCCCTGACCGAGGTGTCCTCATGACCGCCCAGCCCGCCGACTTCGACGCACTGATGGCCGAAGTGACCGCGACCGCCGGGAAGTTCGGCCATCGGGAGCACGTACATCTGACATGGCTGGCCGTGCGACGGTTCGGCACGCCTGCGGCGGTCGGCCTGGTCAGCGACGGCATCCAGCGCACCGCGCGCTACGCGGGCGCGCCCCAGAAGTACCACGCGACCGTCAGCCGAGCCTGGGTGGAACTGGTGGGCCATCACGCGGCCGAGCACGGCGACGAGGACTTCACCGCGTTCGCCGGCCACCACCCCGTCCTGCTCGACAAGCGCCTTCTGACCCGCTTCTACCGTCCGGCGACGCTGGCCGGCTCACAGGCGAAGACCGGCTGGGTCGAGCCGGACCTGACCCCGTTCCCTTGGCAGGACACCGGTCGGCGGCGATCGCCGGACCGGTCTCGGACCGCTCCGGCCGCCGGGTGACCCGGCGCCTGACGCGCCCCCGCTGCGACAGGCGGGCGGGGGCGGATGCGAGGCCTACTTGTTCAGGGAGGCCCAGAACTCGTCGAAGCTGAGGAGCTTGTCGCCGTTGGAGTCCTTGGCGGCGATCACGGCGTCCGCGACCGCGCCGGTGACGTACGCGTCACCCATCGCCTTCATGGCCGCGCTGTACTCGTCGGCCGTGACGAAGCCGTCGCCGTCCGCGTCGAACTTGCCGAACGTCGTCCGTGCGCTCTCGATGTCCGCCACTGGGTCCACCCCTTCTTGGTGCTTGTTGACCGGCTCAGGGTAGCGGCCTGCGGAGCCTGCCGTTCCCGCGGGTCCCGTTCGAGCGGCAGATAGATATTCCATTACCCTTCCGTAATGCGGAAGCGATAATTCCAGCCAACAAATCCGGCCCCCACTTGTCACGCTCCGGGGCCACGGCATAACGTACTGACATTGCCGCCACACCAGGAGCGCAGGGCTCCCAGGGACAAGCGGCAACAAGGGCGACACACAGGTGACGATCACAGCCGACGCATCATTCGAAGTTCTGCCCTTCACCCGCACCTGCCGCCATATCTGGGAAGACGGCGACCATGTGCTCATCGGAGTGAGTCCTGGAAACAGCTACTTCAGTTCCGAGCGCATCACCAGCCTCGCCCGATGGGCCACGACCCGCTTCGCGCAGGTCGACTTCGTCTACGCAGACCTCCACGTCGACCGGATGTTCGCCGCCTTCGGCTACACCCGGGAACACGCCGAGAAGCGCGCGACGAAGGAAATCAAGGCAGTCCGGCGGCGGATTCTCAAGGGCGTGGAGGAATCAGGGCCTCCGCTCCCCGAAATCCGAGTGAGGGCACTCTCGGAGTTCCAGACGAATCCCGTCTACCAACTACTGCACCGGCGCGTACTGCATTTTCTGGAGACCGACGACGAATTCCGCAAGGGCTGCGAGAAAATGGCCCTTCATTTTGTCGGCTCCAAGTTGCCGGAAGGTGAATCCATCACGGACAGCCAGTTGCAGGTCTGTTTCGATTACATGGCGGCCGAGCTGCCGTTCTTCGTGGACACCCCGAGCATTCTCGACGTGCCGTCCTCGGTGGCGGCCTACCACGTCAAGATGCCGATGACCGATGTCCTGTTCGCGCGGGGCGGGGGCCTGCGCGCGACCCGCAACCAGGCGTACGCCGTCGTACGGCCCGAACCGGCCGGGGCCACGGGCGCCGTACCGCACACGAACCACGCACCGACCGAAGGGAACGTCGATGAGCGTCGAGCAGCTTGAGGGCCAGGAGACCCGGGAGCAGCCGCTCCTCGACTTCCCGCTCTCGCGGCGCGGTGACGTCCTCCCGGAGGAGTGCACCTGGCTGCGCGAGAAGGCGCCCGTCGCGAAGGTCCGTACCCTCACCGGGGACCCGGCCTGGCTGGTGAGCAGCTACGCGCTGGCCAAGCAGGTGCTGGAGGACGAGCGCTTCAGTCTGAAGGACACGGCGAACGCCGGGGTTCCGCGCCAGTACGCGCTGACGATCCCGCCCGAGGTCGTCAACAACATGGGCAACATCAACAGCGCGGGCCTGCGCAACGCGGTGATGAAGGCGCTCAACCCGCGCCAGAAGGGGCTCCGGGACCGGCTGCGGGCCACGGCCGGCGAGCTCATCGACCGGCTCGTCACCGAGGGCGGCCCGGCGGACCTCCGGGCGGGGTTCGCCGACCCCTTCTCGGCGGCCATGCACTGCCAGGTGCTGGGGGTGCCGTTCGAGGACTGGCGGCGTCTGATGTCGGGGCTGGACGTCGCGTTCATGACCGCGCGCGAGCCGTTCGCCGACTCGGCGCTCAACTGGTACAAGGACGTCGGCTACTTCACCGATCAGCTGAAGGCGCAGCTCGCGCTGCCTCCCGAGGAGCGTACGGGGCTCCTCGGCAGGTTCGCCGAGCTGAAGGAGGCGGACCCGGAGTCGGCGCACCTGACCGACGACATGTTCGCGACCGTCGCCGTCTCCCTCTTCGGCGCGGGCGCGGTGTCCACCTCGGCCTTCCTCACCCTCGCCGTACTGGCGCTGCTCCAGAGGCCCGAGCTGATCGGGTATGTGCGCAAGCACCCGGAGCGCATGGGCAAGGCGGTCGACGAGCTGCTGCGCTGGAACCTGTCGGTGGGTGACGGCCTGCCGCGCATCGCGATGGCGGACGTCCAGGTCGGCGACGTGCTGGTGAAGGAGGGCGAGCTCGTCCTCGTCCTGCTGGAGGGGGCCAACTTCGACCCGGAGGCCTTCGAGAACCCGGACGAGCTGGACCTGGAGCGCGAGAGCCCCAACGCCAACCTGGCCTTCGGCGCCGGCCGGCACTTCTGCCCGGCCTCCGCACTGGGCCGGGCGCACGCCGAGATCGCCCTGGAGGCGCTGGTCGAGCGACTGCCCGGGCTGCGGCTCGCGGTGCCCGCGGAGAACCTCGTATGGCGCACCGGCTTCATCAAGCGGCTGCCGGAGCGGCTTCCCGTCGCCTGGTGACCCCATGACGGTGCCCCGGGAGCTGTGCGAGCTCCCGGGGCACTTTCGCGTTGCCTACCGGAAGATGCCGGTGTGGCCCAGCGAGTAGCGGCCGGGCTGCGGGTACACGGCGAGGCCGTGGGGACCGCCGCCGACCGGGATCTTGGCGATCTCCCTGCCGCTGGCCGTGTCGATCGCGTAGACCTCGGAGTTGTAGCGGCCCGACAGCCACAACACCTTGCCGTCGGCGGAGACCCCGCCCATGTCGGGGCTGCCGCCCTCGGGCAGCTCCCACTTCTTCGTCAGCTTGTTCTGCTTGAAGTCGAAGACCGAGATGCTGCCCTCGCCGCGGTTGGAGATGTACATCTCCCTGGAGTCGCGGCTGACGTACAGGCCGTGGCAGCCCTTTCCGGTGGGCAGCAGCTTGGGGGTGTCGAACTTGTCGCCGCTGAGCACCCACATGCCGTGCGCCATCATGTCGGCGACGTAGAAGGTCTTGCCGTCCGGGGAGACCTTGACGTCCTGCGGCATCGCGCCCTCGAACGGCAGTTTCTGCTGGCCGATGACCTCCATCTTCTCCGTGTCCACCTTGAGGAGTTCACCGGAGAACTCGCAGGAGACGATGAAGTACCGGCCGTCGGCGGAGAAATCGGCGTGATTGACGCCGAAGCAGGTCACCGGGACGGTTTTCACGCGGTTCATCGTGTGCGGGTCGCGGAAGACGAGTTCCTTGTCCATCGACGCCATGACGATCGCGTACTTGCCGTTGGGCGTGAAGTACAGGTTGTACGGGTCGTGCACCTCGACGGGATCGCCGGCCTCGCCGGTGGCGGGGTTGATCGGGGTCAGCGTGTGGCCGCGGTTGTTGTTGACCCAGAGGGTCTTCATGTCCCAGGACGGGACCACGTGCTGGGGCTGGACGCCGACGGGGATGGTGTCGATGACCTTGTAGGTCGCCGGGTCGATGACGGACACCGTGTTGGAGTTGGTGTTCGGTACGTACACGCGGGACGGGAAGTCCTTGACCACCGGGGAGAGCTTGTTCGGCCGGTCGGCGGCGTACACGTCATTGGGGTCGAGGACCGGTGGCATCCCGGCGAGGCCGGGCGGCGCGGCCGGAACGGCTTTGACGGGGGGCGCGACCGGCCCCTTGGTGCCCATGGCCTCGGCGGGTGCCTTGTCGGCGGCTCCGCAGCCGGCGAGGGCGGCGAGGACCAGACCGGCCAGCAGCGCGGTGGCCTTCCGGGGAAGGCGGATGGTCGTCATGGGGTCAGCAGCTCCGTGGTGGTCACCGCGCGCAGCTTGCGGCGCGCGAGTTCTTCGAGGAGGGGCGGCATCGCGTCGACCGTGTCCGCGTAGCCGAAGTGCAGGCTCACCACCGATCCGCCTTGGATCGTCCCGGTGACGTTGCGGATGACGGCCGCGGCGCCGGGCGAGGTGAAGTCGAGGGAGTCGACGTCGTACGAGAGGACGTGCGGGTAGCCCGCCCGCTGGGCGAGTTTGCGTACGAGCGGGCTCGCGTACTGGGTCTGGGAGGGGCGGAACCAGGTGCCGATGGACCCGGTGAGCCGCTTGAGGCGGTCGGCGCAGCCGGTGATCTCGGCGTACGCCCGGTCCTGCGGCATGTCGTTGATCGCAAGGTGGCGCTGGGTGTGGTTGCCGAGCTCGTGGCCGCCGTCCAGGACCCGCCGGGCCATGTCCGGGTGGGCGTCGAGCCAGGTTCCGATGGCCAGTACGGTGACCCGCGCGCCCGCCCGTTCCGCCTCGGCGAGCACGGCCTTGGCGATGGCGGGGTCGCCGTTGCCGTGGAAGGTCAGGGCGACCCGGGGGCGCTCGCGCGGCCCGTGCCCGATCTCGACGGGCTGCCCGGCGAACCGGCGCGGGCCGGCCGCCGCGGGGACGGGCTTGGCCGGGGCGGCGGCTTTGGCGGGCGCCGT